>JANMJC010000535.1:0-3161 GCA_031371185.1 Paracoccaceae bacterium
AGCATGGCCAGCGGCGTCTCCATCATCGCCCACAGATCAGCCCCGGGCACGGCCGCCGCCACCGCGTCCAGATCGGCGGGATGGTTGACCTTCGGCACCAGAACGGCGTCGACCCTTGCCCCGCCCGCGATTGCCACGCCCAGCGCCGCCGCATCCTCGCGGCCCCAGGGGGTGTCAAATCCGTTGATCCGCACGATCCGCGCCCGGTCGCCAAAGCCCCCGTCCGCCAGCACCTGCAGCAAAAGCAGTCGGGCCGCGGGCTTTTCGTCGGGGGCAACCGCGTCTTCCAGATCGAAGATGATCGCATCGCAGGCAAGGCCCCGCGCCTTTTCCAGCGCCCGCCGGTTCAAGCCGGGAATGTACAGGACAGAACGGTAAGGGCGCATCGCGAATCTCCGCCAAGCAATAATCTTTCGCGAAGGAAGGGCACTTTGGCATTTTCCGCAAGGGTGAACTTCTGCATCGCAGCAATTTGTCGAAAGGAACGCTTAGGGTACGCGCCATGGATTAACCTTTCGGGGACCTTTGGGGCGCACCCTTGTCCCCAGCGCCGGGTATCCTTGCGGCGCGCAGGAGGTACCGTGCAACAGCTTTTCGCCCTCTCGCTTGGCATCGCCGCAATGGTCTTTGCCGCCAACCAGTCCCGTGCCCAGTCGCCCGGGCCGCAATGCGCCGCCCGCGCCGATGTGGTGCAGGTTCTGGCGGCGCGCTACGGCGAAACCCGGCAGGCCATGGGTCTTGCCGCCGAAAACCAGTTGTTTGAGGTGTTTGCCTCGGAGGCGGGGACCTGGACCCTGACCATCACGCTGACGGATGGCACGACCTGCCTTGTCGCCTCGGGCAGCAGCTTTGAGGCGCTGGCAGAGCCGCTGGCGCTGAACGATCCGCCCGCTTAAGCCGCGATGGCGCCCCAGATCAGTGTCAGCGAAATCGCCAGAAGCGTCCAGACAACCAGTTGAAAGAACAGCTTTTCGGGCAGGATCCTGACCAGCTTCACCCCACCGAACACCGCCAGCACCGCCACGGGCGCCAGCATCGCCGCAACTTTCAGGCTGCCGGGATTGACCTGACCCAACTGCCAGTAAAACGGCAGTTTCAGCATGTTCACATAGGCAAAGGCGATGGTCGAGGTTCCGGCAAAGACCGCCTTCTTCATGCCCAAGGGCAGGGTCCAGACCTGATAGGGCGGCCCGCCGGTGTGGCTGATGAAACTGGTGAACCCCGCAATCGCCGTCCAGAACAGACCCGGCGCCACAAGGGCAGGCCGGGGGTCGCTGACCACGTTGCGCTTGACCAGCAGGTTCAGCGCAAAAGCCGCCCCCACCACACCGATCACCCCGTTGATCCAAGCCTCGGGAACGACCGCAAAGGTGAAGTAGCCAAGAACCACCCCAAGGGTCATGCCGCAGACTGCGATCCCCAGCACGCGCCTGTCGTACTCGCGCCGATAGGCCCACAACCCGAACCAGTCCGACACGATATAGACCGGCAACATCAACCCGGCCGCCACGGGAGCGGGCATGGCCAGCGACATCAAGGGCACGGTCAGCGCGCCCACCACCGGCAATCCGCCTTTGCCAAGGCCCGTCAGCACCGCGCCCAGGATACCCGCAATCCAGAATTCCCAACCGCTCACGATGGCTCTTCCCCCTGCGCGCGGAATCACCGATGATGACCCGCGATGCTATTCCCTTGGGCGCCACGCACCCGTTCAGGACCCCTTTACGCCTTTAGCGCAAACAGTCCCTGCGGGCCAGCGGCTTGACCAATGCTGTCATGCCGCAGTGCGGCGGGTTGCCTTGGCGCTCCGATCGGTTTAGCATACCGTTGTATACAAAACTCTGCCTTACCCTTCGGAGAAACTCATGGCCCGACCAAAGATTGCGCTTATCGGCGCTGGCCAGATCGGCGGAACGCTCGCCCATCTTGCCGCCATCAAAGAGCTTGGCGACATCGTCCTGTTCGACATCGCCGAAGGCACGCCGCAGGGCAAGGCGCTGGACATCGCGCAGTCGGGCCCGTCCGAGGGGTTTGACGCCAGCCTCAAGGGGGCGAATTCCTATGCCGACATCGCGGGGGCCGACGTCTGCATCGTCACCGCCGGCGTGCCGCGCAAGCCGGGGATGAGCCGCGATGACCTACTGGGCATCAATCTGAAAGTGATGAAATCGGTGGGCGAGGGTCTGCGCGCCCATGCGCCGAACGCCTTTGTCATCTGCATCACCAACCCCTTGGATGCCATGGTCTGGGCGCTGCGCGAGTTTTCGGGCCTGCCGCACCACATGGTCGTCGGCATGGCGGGCGTGCTGGATTCGGCCCGCTTCCGCCATTTCCTGTCGCTGGAATTCGGCGTCTCGATGCGCGACGTCACCGCCTTCGTTCTGGGCGGCCACGGCGACACCATGGTGCCGCTGACGCGGTATTCCACGGTTGGCGGCATCCCCCTGCCCGATCTGGTGGCGATGGGCTGGACGACGCAGGAAAAGCTGGACGGCATCGTGCAGCGCACCCGGGACGGCGGGGCGGAAATCGTTGGCCTGTTGAAAACCGGCTCGGCCTTTTACGCACCTGCGACCAGCGCGATCGAAATGGCCGAGGCCTATCTGAAGGACCAGAAACGCCTGCTGCCCTGCGCGGCCTATGTCAAAGGCGCATTGGGTCTGGACGGCATCTATGTCGGCGTGCCCACGGTTCTGGGGGCAGGCGGGGTGGAACGGGTGGTCGATATCCAGATGAACCCGGACGAGATGACGATGTTCCAAAAGTCGGTCGATGCGGTGAAGGGACTGGTTGCGGCCTGCATCGCGATTGATCCCTCGCTCGCCTGATTGCCCGGCTGCACAGAATTTTGAAATCGCGCGTCCGAAGGGCGCGCGATTTTTGTTTGGCCAAGGATCAACCGCAATGTGCCCTTCCAGGGTGCCATAAGCCACAACCTAAGCTGGCTTTATGCGCTGCAAACGGAAGGCCCTGGCCCAACACTCAAAAACTTCGTCGCGGAAGTAGAAGTAGAAATGCCGGGCGCCCGCTGCATTGCCGCCTGTTCGCTGCCAGTCCAGGTCGGAGCGCCCGGCCTCGTCGCCCGAAACCTCGTAAAACTCTCCTCAGGCCGGTGCAATCCCGGCGAACCGACCCTTCCCTGCGTGCCAGCCATGGTCGTT
>JANMJC010000553.1:0-3621 GCA_031371185.1 Paracoccaceae bacterium
AGTGTCTTGCAATGGTTCCCGGCGTCTCGCGGTCCGGGGCGACCATCGTCGGGGCCCTGCTTCTGGGCGTCGAAAAGCGCGCAGCGGCAGAGTTTTCGTTCTTTCTGTCCCTGCCCACCATGGCCGCTGCCGTGGGCTACGACCTGTTCAAGAACCGCGACATTCTGGATTTCACCGCCTGGAACCAGATCGCCATCGGCTTTGCGGTGGCCTTTATCACCGGGGTGGTCGTGGTGCGCGGCCTGTTGGATTTCGTCAGCCGCCGGGGCTATGCGCTGTTCGGTTGGTGGCGAATCGCCGTGGGTCTGACCGCGCTTGTGGCCCTTTCGATGGGGTATTAGCAGTATAGGTCAGTACAAGTTACCTTTTATTTGAACAAATTCTGAAAAATCTTCTGAGGCGACGAAAAAAACTGACAAAAAGGTCAGTCATGCTGCCTTTTATTTCGGGGTGTGGCTTAGTATCCCTTGCGCGCAACCGACACGCAAAGGGCAGGTCATGGCCGGGCAGAAAATGCTGAAATTCGTCACTCTGGGCAAAGAGATGCCCGAAAAGCGTGCCGCCACAGCCCGCGCCGAGGATTTCCATGAAATCTACCGCGAATTTGCCGCCTCCAAGGCCGCCGAACAGGCCAGCCGGTGCAGCCAATGCGGCGTGCCCTATTGCCAGTCGCATTGCCCCTTGCACAACAATATTCCCGACTGGCTGCGCCTGACCGCCGAAGGCCGTCTGGAAGAGGCTTACGAGTTGTCGCAAGCCACCAACACATTCCCCGAAATCTGCGGCCGCATCTGCCCGCAAGACCGCCTGTGCGAAGGCAATTGCGTGATCGAAACCTCGGGTCATGGTACTGTGACGATCGGCAGCGTCGAGAAATACCTGACCGACACCGCCTGGGAAAGGGGCTGGGTCAAACCGATCCGGCCTTTGCGTGAGCGCGCGGAATCGGTGGGCATCATCGGGGCTGGTCCGGGCGGCCTTGCGGCGGCCGACGTGCTGCGCCGTCGCGGGCTGCAAGTGACGGTTTACGACCGTTATGACCGCGCGGGCGGCCTGCTGACCTATGGCATCCCGGGCTTCAAGCTGGAAAAACCGGTGGTGATGCAGCGCATCGCCCAACTTGAAACGGCGGGCGTGCAATTCGTGATGAACTGCAAGGTCGGCGAGGATCTGTCATTCGATGCTATCCGCGGCCAGCACGACGCCGTTCTGATCGCGACGGGCGTTTACAAGTCGCGCGACATCGAAGCGCCCGGCGTGGGCGCGCGCGGCGTGGTCAAGGCGCTGGACTATCTGACCGCGTCCAACCGCAAGGGCTTTGGCGACGAGGTTGCGGAATTTGACGACGGCACCCTGAATGCCGCCGGAAAGCGGGTGGTGGTGATCGGGGGCGGCGACACGGCGATGGACTGCGTGCGCACCGCGATCCGGCAGGGCGCTGTCAGCGTGAAATGCCTGTACCGGCGCGACCGGGCCAACATGCCCGGCAGCCAGCGCGAGGTGCAGAACGCCGAGGAAGAGGGCGTGGAGTTTGTCTGGCTGTCCGCCCCCAGGGGATTTGCCGGCGGCACAACGGTAGACGGCGTGATGGTGCAGAAGATGCGGCTTGGCGCGCCCGATGCCTCGGGGCGCCAGTCGCCCGAGGTCATCGAGGGCGCGGACTATGTCGAACCCGCCGACCTGGTGGTTCAGGCCCTGGGCTTTGAACCCGAGGCGATCCCGACCCTTTGGGGCGTGTCGGACCTGGCCGTCACCCGTTGGGGCACGATCAAGGCCGACTTCCGCAGCCACGCCACCTCGCTGCCCGGCGTCTATGCCGCAGGCGACATCGTGCGCGGCGCGTCCCTGGTGGTCTGGGCCATCCGCGACGGGCGCGAAGCCGCCGATTCGATCCTGAATTATCTCGTGGCCGAACCGGCGATTGCGGCAGAATAGGTTGTCACCATTTCGAAAGGTATTCACGATGAAGGCCCTTGTCTTCCTGTCCCTGCTGCTTGCCTCTCCTGCCCTGGCCGGTGGCTTCAAGCCGCCAGAGGGCTGCCAGTCGACCATGACCGTGCAGTCTCGCGGCTGCTATGTGGCGAATTACTATACCTGTCAGGCCAACCCTGGTGACCTGTGGCGGGTGGACCATGATCAGGAAGGCCCGTTCTACCTGAGCCGGATCGACAGCGAGACCCAGTGGATCGAAAGCACCGATCTTGACGACAACACCGTGCAGACACTGGATGCGGGCGCGTCGGACCCGGCGTCGTTCACCGAACTTCTGGCCACCGGCTACGACGGCTTTGCCTTTTCGCTGACCAAGACCAATGGCGAGCACACCAATGTGCGCGGCTTCGACAAGATGACCGGCAAGACGGTGACCATCGACGGCGTGACGCTGGACCAGACCGAATACGAATACACCGAGACCGACGATCAGGGGAACATCCTGCGCCAGTCGCGGGGCCATGAATATGTGCTGCGCGATCAGCGCACCTTCCTTTCAGGATCAAGCGAATGGTGGGACGGGACCAACTGGTTGCCGCTGGAAGGCAGTCCGGTCGATTTCGCCTTTCCGGGCGACAAGGGTTTCGAGGCGACGCAGCCGATCTTCGACTGCGATGCCGTGATGTCGGCCCTGCCGCAAGAGGAGCTTGTTCATGTCCGGTTCTGAAGACGGAAGGACGGATACCCCGCGCACCGGCGGCTGTCTGTGCGGCGACGTGCGCTTTGTGGCGGGTGAAGTGCCCACCCATATGCACGTCTGCCACTGCACCATCTGCCGCCGCATCTCGGGCTTTGCCACGCTAAGCCTGACGATCCCCTTCCATGCCATGCGCATCGAGGGCGCGCCGTCTGTGGTGACCTACGCCTCGTCCGACTGGGCCGCCCGGTCGTTCTGCGGGCGCTGTGGCGCGGGGTTGTGGTTTCGGCTCTTGGGCGACGAGGCCGATTACATCATTTCAGCCGGGACACTGGACGATCTGGACGGGCTGGAAGTGACGCGCGAGATCTATGTCGACAGCAAGCCCGCCGCCTATGCGCTGGCCGGACAGCATGAACGCCTGACCGGCCCCGAGTTCGAAGCGACCCTGAACATCATGCCCCAAGGAGCAAGCCATGACCCTGCAGAATGACGGCATGGCACCCGCCTACATGGCCGAGCAAGAGGCCAGGCGAGCCTATATGAACACGCATTCGCTGTACCGCGAAGAGGACGAGCATTCGTCCTGCGGCGTCGGTCTGGTTGTGGCCATTTCGGGCAAACCCAGCCGCAAGGTTGTGGAAAGCGGCATTTCGGCGCTGAAAGCGGTCTGGCACCGGGGCGCGGTCGATGCCGACGGCAAGACCGGCGACGGAGCGGGGATTCATGTGCAGATTCCGGTCAAGTTTTTCTACGATCAGGTGCGCCGCACGGGCCATGAACCCGACACCAAAAAGCTGATTGCGGTGGGCCAGGTGTTTTTGCCGCGCACCGATTTTGGCGCGCAGGAACGCTGCCGGACCATCGTGGAAACCGAAGTGCTGCGCATGGGGCATTACATCTATGGCTGGCGGCATGTGCCGGTGGACACGTCCGTTTTGGGCGAAAAGGCCAATGCGACAAGGCCCGAGATCGAGCAGATCCTGATCCGC
>JANMJC010000555.1:0-15579 GCA_031371185.1 Paracoccaceae bacterium
GATCATCTGGCCGACGTTCACCACCCGCGCACCGGTGCCGGCCAGCGACTGGTCAAGTTCGGCCTGCTGCGTTGCCAACTGGGCCCCGATGGCGCCGCCAACCGCCGCCCCCACCACCCCGCCGATGACAGTCGATGTCTGGGTGTGGCCGATGGCATTGCCCACGGCAAGCCCGGTCACCCCCCCGATCAGCGCTCCGTTGGCGGGCTGGTTTGCCGTGCCGTCCATGTTCACGCAATTGGACAGCGAAAGAGTTGCAGCCGCGGCTGCCAGGATTTTGAATGCGGGCGTCATGTTGCGATCCTTTGCACCCGAAGGATGCGCCGCGACACGCAGGCATCACGCTTTCGGGACTGCCTTCAAACCTACCGCACTCCATCGGCAGCGGGGCTAACCTGCATCATGCCCGCCGCTTGACGCAGGTTAGCGCCCCCCCGCGGCCTCGCGGGTAATAGGGGTTCAGCGCGCATGCCATGCCGGCCTGTCGCGATTTTTTTCCGGAGGCTTTCGATGTTACCCCGTATCCTGTCCACCGCCCTTGCCGGCGCCCTGCTGCTGGTCCCCTCTTTCGCCCAGGCCCGCGATCCGCAGATGTTTTCCGCAATCGACGTCTCGGTCGATCTGGACGAAATCACCAATCCGGCGGCGGCCCAACGCTATACCTCGATTGCCGACGACCTGAAGAACGCCATTCTGGCCCTTCTGGTCGACCGGCAGACCGAAGACGGTGCCAAGTTGATCGTCGACCTGTCAGAGGTCGAGTTGAGCAACACCTTCACCGAGGCGCTTGGTTCCGCCGATACGAAACTGGCTGGCATCGTGTCTGTCCAGGACGCGTTGAACAACGCGAACTCGATCTCGTTCACCCTGTCGGTCGAAATCAATCAGGCCAAGATGTTCCTGCCCGAGACGGTCGACATGACGCAGCTGAAAGCCAGCAGCGACGACTATTACAAGGCGATGATCCAGGCCTTTGCCGCGGGCACCATTGCCGAGATCGACAAGTAACCGCTCCGGCGCCCTGCCCCGACCCGACAGCAGGCCCCCTTTGCCCGGATCATCGGGCGAAGGGGGCTTTTGTTTTGGCCGCCACAGCCCGGGGGCGTTGCGTTCTGCAAGGGCCGCGACAACCGCCAGCGACGGCCGCTTCCCGGGGGCCTGTTCGATCAAGCCCGTCCAGAACCCGGCCCAGTGCTGGAAAACCTCCCTCGGCGGCCATCGCGCCGTGATCCCTTGCGGCCGATTTGCGCGGGTTCAGCCAACGCCGGATACTGGTGAACAGCATCAGCCCGGGGCATCATGCCGCGTGCCGCCAACCGATACCGAGCCCTGCGAGCCGGGGTGCATTGCACTTGGCCTCTGAGAAATCCCTCAGAGTTCCACCCGAATTCAAAACCGCAGGACGGAATTGACCCCGAGAGACTGATGTCGAATTTGGTCCCACAAACCCCGATCCCAAGCGTCTGTGCTGCCAAAAGCAGCGCACACCGCGCTGAAATGGCGTGCACATTCCTGTCGCGCGATCAAGACTTTCAACTTCAGATTGTGGGTGGCGGACAGAGAGGGATTCGAACCCTCGAGACGTTGCCGTCTACACACTTTCCAGGCGTGCGCCATCGACCACTCGGCCACCTGTCCGTGGCGCGGTGTTTAGCTTGGGCTTGGGGGGCAAGGCAAGGGGTTGTGGGCACTATATTCCCGAGGCTCACAGGATCTGGATCGAAACCCGGCGGTTCTGGCGGCCCTTGTTCTCGATGCGGCCAAGCGCGATGCGGCCAATTTCGGCGGTTCGGGCCACATGGGTGCCGCCGCAGGGTTGCAGGTCGATCTGGTCGGCAGGGGTGCCGATGCGCACCAGGCGAACCCGGCCCTGCCCGGCGGGCGGCTTGACCGACAGGGTCTTGATCAGGCCGGGGTTGGCGGCCAGGTCTTCGTCGCTGATCCAGTCGTCGGTGACCGGCAGGTCCAGGTCGATCAGGCGGTTCAGGGCGGCTTCGACCGCCGCCATGTCTTGCGGCACCTCGGGCATGTCGAAATCAAGCCGTCCGCGTTCGGCCCCGATCTGGCCGCCGGTGACCGCAAAGGGCAGGACCACCGACAAAAGATGCAGCGCGGTGTGAACCCGCATGTGGCGGTGGCGACGGTCCCAGTCGATGGTCTGGGTCACCGGCGCGCCGACGGCCGGCATCGGCGCGGGCTCGGCCGGGACCAGCGCCACTTGTCCGCCCTCGACCTTGACGGCCGTCGCGATGGCCAGACGGCCGCCCGCCCAGTCGACCCGGCCGCTGTCGCCCGGTTGCCCCCCACCCGTGGGATAGAACACCGTGCGGTCCACCACGATCCCGCCTTCGGGGGTATGAGCGGTCACGACGCTGTCGGTCTGGATCAGATAGGCATCGGCGCGGAATAACAGATCGGTCGGCATGTCATCCTTCCTGCAACTTGGGGGCACGGGGGGCCGGTCGCGGGGTCTGTTGGTCCTCGGCCAGCCACAGCGCCAGATCGGCCTCACGCTCGGCCAGTTCCGCCACCTCGGCGGCATCTTCGGCCGTCTTGGCCATGAAATCGCGGTGCAGGTTGGTAAAGGCGATCCCCTCGGCCCGGAACCGGCGCAGGATCTCGTGGTTGATCTCGCTGCGGGCCTGCACGACGGTATAGACATCGCGCACGATGACCCGCAGTTCAAAATTCATCGCCTCGGCGGTAAAGCCCATGAGGGCCACGATGGGGGCGGGGGTGCGCAGAACCATGGGCTGGCTTTCCGCCACCTCCATCAGCAGCCGCGACACCTGTTCGTCATCGGCGGTAAAGGGCACCGTCACCGGCACGATCACCCGTCCCGACCGGTTGAACCTTGTCCAGTTCGTTACCCGCCCGGTGATCAGATCCTGATTGGGCACGATCACATCGGCCCGGTCAAAGGTCTGGATCCGGGTCGAGCGCACCGAAATGGCCTGCACGATCCCCGAAACCGTGCCGACCTCGATCCAGTCGCCCTCGGACACCGGACGCTCGATCAGCAGGATGATGCCCGACACGAAATTCGACACGATGGCCTGCAGACCGAAACCGATGCCCAGGGACAGGGCCCCGGCCACGATGGCCAGACCGGACAGGTCGATGCCCGTGGCATTGACCGCGATCAGACCTGACAAGAAGACCCCGAAATAGCCGAACCCCACCGCCACGGCATTGCGCCCGCCCTGATCCATGCCGGTACGCGGCAGGATCTGGCCTTTCAGCACCCCCTGGATCAGCCGTGTGACGGTCAGGCCGATGAGGAACAGCACCAGGAACAGAAAGAAATCCATCGGCGAGATTCGCGCCTCGCCCAAGGTGAAACCGCCCTGAAACCGCGCCCACAACTCGGTCAGGTCCGCGACATTCGCGCCCCAGATCAGCGCCAGCACCGGCACCGAGCCAAGGGCCAGACCGAAGCCCATCAGGACCGGGACCAGCGTGTTGTTCTCGGCCGTCTCGTCGCGGCTGATCAGGGCCCACAGGTCGTAAAGCACCTGCTGGCTGACAGCGAGCAGGCCGATCAGACCCAGTGACAGGGCTGCGGGCTGAATGAGCGAGGCCGCAGCCGAATTGTAGCCGATGGCTGCGAGAACCGGGCCAACCACGCCAATCGCGACCGCCGCCTTGCTGATGACGCCGAACAGCCGGCGCACCGTGGTGCCGTCGTCGTCCATCTGTTCCGAGACCCGCAGGACGGCGGTCAACAGCCGCCCGACCCGCACAAGGATGATCCCGCCCAAAAGCAGGATCGGGAACAACAGCACCGAGGCCGCCCGCTCGTCCAGGTCAAGCTGGCCAAAGATGACGCCCCTGATCCGCGAGATCGCCAGAAGGAAGCCGCAGGCGAAGGCCAGAAACCGGCCCTCGGCGCGCTGCTCGGGGCTAAGGGCCGCGACCTCCCGCAGGACAGACGTTTCCGAAAAGACCTGGCCGCCGATCCAGATCGCGGTGAACACGATCAGCCCGATCACCGGCAGGACCCCGGTCAGGGCCAACCCCAAGGGGCCCAGCATGTCGCTGCGCCGCAGGGCGGTTTCCAGCGCAAGCAGCCCCAGAACCGGCACGATGATCTGCCCGAACGAGGCGACAAAGGCCAAAAGCCGCGCGCCCCGCGCCCCGCGCGGCATCGGCATCGCGGTCAGGACGCGGTCCAGCCACGCCCTGCCCCGCCAGATGATCGCCAGGCCAAAGACGATCAACAAGGCGATCAGCGGCAGGTTGTTGACAAGGTTCCCCTGTGCCCGCGGATCGGACACTTGCTGCGCGGTTTCCGATGCCAGCGTGACCGCAACCGTCGACAGCCCGGCCACGCCCGCCGGCCAGTTCGCCGGGTTCAGCGCCGACGGCCACAGCCGCAGCATCGCCTCGGCCTGCCGGTCGCGCCGTTGGCGGTCGATCTCCAGGATCAGCCCGTTGGCGCGTTCATAGGCCTCGTCGGCCTTGATCCCAGGGGCCTGCAACCGCACCAACTGGTCGGTCAACTCGCTGCGCCGCCCGGCAATTTCCTCGGATTCCGTGACCCCTTCGACAGGAACCGGCCCCAGAGCCGCGATCTGGCTGCGGATCACCGCGATCCGGGTCGAATTGGCGCTTTGCGCGCCCAGAAGAGCCTCGCGCCAGTCCACCAGCAGGCCGCGCAGGGTGTCAAGGTCCTGCGCCGAGGTGCGGGAGTTGGCGACCAGACGTTCGGCCCGTTCGGCCATCGCCGCCCAATCGTCGTAATTCAGGCCGCTGGCCCCGTCGACGGGCAGTTGCGGCGCAAAAAGCCCCGGGCCGCTGGCGGATGGATTGGCCGCCCGGCCGCCGGTGTTGGGAACAAGCGCGCCGGTTTCGTCCACCTTTGGCGGGGTCTGGGCCAAGGCGGGCAAGGCCAGGGCCAGCGCAAAAGCCACAAGGACCACCTGCAGGGTGGCCCGGAACAGCCCTGGCACCCAGGACAGCCCGTCAAAAAGGCGTGGCCGCCCCCGGCTCATGCGTCTTCGTAAACCGTGGGGATTGCGCGCGGCGCGCGGTCCAGCCAGGCGGGAACCGGCAGCCCCTTTTCCTTCAGGAAGGCCGGGTTGAACAGCTTGGACTGATAGCGGTTGCCGTAATCGCACAGGATGGTGACGATGGTGTGCCCGGGCCCCATGTCACGCGCCATGCGGATGGCGCCCGCGATGTTGATGCCCGACGACCCGCCCAGGCAGATGCCCTCGTCCTCCAGCATCTCGAACACCAGAGGCAGCGCCTCGGCATCGGGGATGCGGTAGCTGTAATCGGGGGTGAACCCCTCCAGATTGGCGGTGATCCGGCCTTGCCCGATGCCTTCGGTGATCGAAGTTCCCGGGCTGTCCAGCTTTCCGGTGGTGTAAAACGCGTGCAGCGCCGCGCCTTCGGGGTCGGCAAGGCCCACCTTGACACCCTTGGGCTGCAGGGCCAGACCCACCCCGGCCAGCGTGCCGCCCGAGCCTACGGCGCAGATGAAGCCATCGACCTTGCCGCCGGTCTGCTCCCAGATTTCCGGCCCGGTGGTTTCAAAATGACTGAGCCTGTTGGCGACATTGTCGAACTGGTTGGCCCAGATCGCGCCGTTGGGTTCGGTGCGCGCCAGCGCCTCGGCCAGACGGCCCGAATAACGCACATAGTTGTTGGGGTTCTTGTAGGGCGCGGCAGGCACCTGCACCAGTTCCGCCCCCGCCAGCCGCAGCATGTCCTTTTTTTCCTGACTTTGGGTTTCCGGAATGACGATCACGGTGCGAAACCCCATCGAAGCCCCCACCAGCGCAAGCCCGATGCCGGTGTTGCCCGCGGTGCCTTCGACAATCGTGCCACCCGGTTTCAACTGGCCCGAGGCCACCGCATCGCGGATCATGTACAGCGCGGCGCGATCCTTGACCGACTGGCCGGGATTCAGAAATTCGCATTTGCCCAGGATCGTGCAGCCGGTCAGTTCCGACGCCCGTTTCAGTTTCAGAAGCGGGGTATTGCCGATCGTGTCGGCCAAATCCGAGTGTATGCGCATAAGATGTCCTTCGCAGCTTTGCCATTGGTGTAAGGCCCGCGCCAGCCAAACTCAATGGGGGCAACGCGGTGCGGGCCCTTCGATCAGCCCCCGCAGGCCGCCTGCCCGATGATGCCGCGCAGCCAGGCCAGCCCCGGGTCCGCCCCGGTGCGCGCGTGCCAGATCAGGCCGTAGCCATATCCGGGAATGTCCAGTGGCAGCGCGAAGCTGCGCAGCCCCTCGGCCAGCCCGCCGACACACAGCCGCGACGGCAGGTTTGCGATCATGTCCGACCGGCGCAGGGCGGCCATGCAGGCCGCGAAACTGCCGGTGACCAACCCGACCCGGCGCACCATCGCCCTTTCCTTCAGCGCCGCCTCGATCACATTCGCCCCCGGATCGCGCAGCGACACCATCGCATGCGGCAATTCCAGATAGCGCGCCAGCGTCACATCCCCGGTGAAAAGCGGATGATCCGCCCGCGCAACCCCCACATAATGCTCGTCAAACAGCTTGTGCCGGTGAAAGGGCGGGCCCGGCGCCTGCGTACCCCAATAGGACAGATCCAAGGCCCCGCTGGCCAGCCGCGCCAAGGTGTCGGCGCCCGCGGTATGAACCTGCATCGTCACCTGCGGCGCGGCGCGCTGAACCGCCCCGATCACATCGGGCAAAAGCGTCAGCGCGGAATAATCGCTGGCCCCGATGCAGAAGGTCCGCTGCGCGCTGTGCGGGGAAAACTCGGGCCGCGACATCAGACCGGCGGCCTGTTCCAGCAGGTCGCGGACCGGCCCCTGCAGCGCAAGCGCGCGTGGCGTCGCCACCATGCCGCGTCCGTTGCGGGTGAAAAGGGGGTCCTCCAGAACCAGCCGCAACCGGTTCAGCGCATGGCTGACCGCAGGCTGGCTTAGCGCCAGATGATCCGCCGCCGCCGTGACCGATCCGAACCGCGACACCGCGTCAAAGACCGCAAGCAGGTTCAGATCGGGTTTCATCTATTCATTTCATGCATTCCGGTTCAGAAGTTTTTTCATTTTCTGCAGGGTTGGGCAAGTGCTATCGGGGGCAGGATTTCAATCTCCAAAAGCCAAGGAAAGCCCATGCATCGTCTCAAGCTTGCGCTACAGCCGGAAATCCCCATGTCAGCCAAGGTCTTTGGATGGTTCATGGTGTTGGCCGGCAGCGCCTTTGCCATCATCTACATGACAACGCCGGGAACGGCTTTTCCCGGCGTCAGCATCGTCAGCTATTCCGAGCAGTTCGGCCTGTACAGCACCGGCGTTCGCATCATCGCGGCCGTGCTGGGGCTGATCATCGCGCTGTCGCTGAACAGCGCGGCCTTGCTGGCCCTGATGCTGGCGACGCGGGTCGTCACTGAAGGCGGCGACGTGATCCTTGGTCTGGTGATCAACCATGGCGTGCCGGACGCCAACACCTATGCCTTGACCGCCCTGACGCTGGTGGAAGTGTGGTTTGTGGTCAAGCTGGTCAAGGTCGTGCTGCGCTAGCCCGGGAATGGGTGTCGGCAGGCAGCACTGGATTGCCACCTGCCGGAAATTCACGACTTGACCGAGGCGCAAGGCGGTTGCCTTTAGCCCCTGATTTTCATCCGTCCGGCGAATTGTCCGGACCCGGACAGCCCTATCTGGCCGCCACCATCAACCCTTCGGCCTTCAGGATGGCATAGCCCTCATCCAGCGACTTTCTGGCGCGGGTGATCAGGATGTCGATCTCATCAGGGGTGATCACCAAGGGCGGAGAGATGATCATCCGGTCGCCGACATGGCGCATGATCAGATCATTGGCAAAGCACCGCTCGCGCACCTTGTAGCCGACCGTCCCGGCTTCGGAGGCGAATTTCGCGCGGGTGGCCTTGTCGGGGGTCAGCGCGATGGATCCCATCAGACCCACCAGCTTGGCCTCGCCCACCAAGGGATGATCGGTCAGCGCGTCCCATTTGGCCTTGAGGTAAGGATGGGCGACGTCGCGGACATGGTCGACGATATGTTCTTCCTGCATGATCCGCAGGTTTTCCAGCGCCACCGCCGCCGCCACCGGATGCCCGGAATAGGTGTAGCCGTGGTTGAAATCGCCGTTGGAGCCCAGAACCTCGGCCACCTCGTCACACACGATCGACCCGCCGATCGGCTGGTAGCCCGACGACAGACCCTTGGCGATGGTCATGATATGGGGGCGGATGCCGTAGGTCTGGCTGCCGAACCAGTTGCCGGTCCGGCCAAAGCCGGTAATGACCTCGTCCGCGATCAGCAGGATGCCGTATTTGTCGACGATGCGCTGAATCTCGGGCCAGTAGGTTGACGGCGGAATGATCACGCCACCGGCACCCTGCACCGGCTCTCCGATGAAGGCGGCCACGTTTTCGACGCCGACCTGCAGGATCATCGCCTCCAGTTCCTGGGCGCGCATCAGCCCGAAGGCCTCGGGCGTCATGTCGCCGCCCTGCGCCCACCAGTTCGGCTCTCCGATATGCACGATGCCCGCGATCTTGCCGCCGTGGGCGTGGATGCCGGACATGCCGCCCAGAGAGCCGCCGCCCAGGGTCGAGCCGTGATAGCCGTTGTGGCGTGCGATGATCACCCGCTTTTCGGACTGGCCCTTGATGTCCCAATAGCGGCGCACCATGCGGATGTTGGTGTCATTCGCCTCGGACCCCGATCCGGCAAAGAACACATGGTTCAGATCGCCCGGCGCAAGTTCGGCAATCTTCGCGGCCAGCGCGATGGCCGGCACATGGCTGGTCTGAAAGAAGGTGTTGTAATAGGCAAGCTGATCCATCTGCGCCTTGG
The DNA here is from genome assembly GCA_031371185.1 of Paracoccaceae bacterium. GTDB lineage: Bacteria > Pseudomonadota > Alphaproteobacteria > Rhodobacterales > Rhodobacteraceae > CAIYZT01. Next base: position 8,809 of record JANMJC010000555.1, read on the forward strand.
CGACATCGCCCATTTCGGTGCGACCATAGCCGATGTTCACGCACCACAGCCCGGCCATGGCGTCGATGATCTTGTGACCCTCGGAATCGGTCAGCCAGACGCCCTTGCCCGCCGTCATGATCCGCGCGCCCTTGCGGGCCAAGGCGGCGTTCTCGGTGAAGGGGTGCATGTGATGCGCGGCGTCCAGCTTTTGCAATTCCGCCGTCGGCATGTGGTTGGTGATCTTGTTCATGGCAGCACCTCGGTCAAAACGGGGGCTTCGATTCCGCTGAACCGAAGGGGTCAGCCGACATTATGATCAAATCGAAGAGGGATCAAGAAATTTGATCAAATTATTTGGCCGAACCGACACCGAACCTGTCCGGCTCAGAAATCGCCCTTGGCCAACACCGCGCGGACCTGATCTATGCCCTGGGAGATGTCGCGTTCGATCGCGCGGCGCAGGGAAACCCGGTCGCCGCTTCGCATGGCGGCCAGGGCCTCTTCGTGCTGGTCGGGCAGGCCGGGCGATCCGGCCATGGCACAGACCACCCGCAGCGAGGGCCCGAACCGCAACCACAGCGACCGCGCGATGTCGACCAGCACGCCAGAGCCCGAAGCCTCGTAAAGCGCGAAGTGAAAGGCGTGGTTGGATTCCAGATAGGCCGGGATGTCGCCGGCGCGGATGGCCCGGTTGACCCGGTCGTCGATGGTCACCAGACGCTCGATCAGGCGCGCGTTCAGACTGGCCGCCGCATTTTCGGCCAGCGCCGGTTCGATGGCCAGACGCACCAGCGCCACCTGATCCAGAATCGAGGGCGTCATCTTGGGCACGGTCACCCGGCGGTTGCCCTGAGGCAGCAAGGCGCCCTCGGCGGTCAGGCGGCGGATCGCCTCGCGCACGGGCGTCATGCCGACGCCCAATTCGCTGACCAACCCCTGTATCGTCACCGGCTGGCCCGGTTCCAGAATGCCGTACAGGATCATGTCGCGCAGGCGCGCATAAACGATCTCGTGCGACGGGATCTTGCGGGCGTCAGCGGTCATGGCACCAATTCCTGTTTACGGGCCGTTTTAGTCCGGGACGGACGGAAACCGCAAGTCTTGATCCGGAAGCCATGTGCAAACCTCAGGCGGGCTTGGTGGCGGTGATCTTCTGATAGACCAGCACGCCGTCATTTTCCGCCCGCCCCAGCTTGCAGATGAAAGGCCCCAAGAGCGCCGCAATGGCGTTTCGCGCCATGAATTGCGGCATGGTCTTGATCGCAAGCCGCTTTTTCCAGTCCGACAGGGATTTGACCGCCATTTCCTGTTGGCGGTACAGACCCGGCAGCAGATCGTGGGTCACGTCATCAGGCGCGTCCACCACCAGACCGGCACGCTGCAGCGACGCTTCCCACTGCCCGGCGGGCAGAAACCCGCGGGTGATGGCGACCGAGATTTCATAAAGCCGGGTCGCGCGGGCCAGATCGGGCGGCAGATGATCGGCGTTTGACACCGCGTGCATGTCATACATCACGAACCGCCCGCCGGGGCGCAGCGCCGCCGCGATGGACGCCGCCACCAGATCGGTATCCTTGGCATAGCACAGGGTTTCAAAGCCGAAGGCGACATCAAAGTCGCGGAAGCGGTCGGGCAGCGGTTCATAGCTGGCCTGCTCATAGGTCACATTACCCTGCCCGGCTTTCGCCGCAAAGTCGCGGGCGCGGGCGATATGGGCGTCCAACAGGTCGGTGCCGGTGAACGACACCTGATCCATGTGCTGGGCGCAGAACAGGCTGTTGAAGCCCTTGCCGCAGCCCAGTTCCAGCACGCGCGAGCCGTTCACGCGGCGCACTTCGTCCATCACGGCGCGCGGTTGCACCAGATAGCCTTCATAGGAAAACACCCCGTCGGGGTTCAGCGCGCCGTGCATGCAGCCTTGGGTGGAATGGACTTTCTCATAGACCGGGCCGGATTGGGCGTAGTATTCCGGGATGAACTCGCGGCCCCAGTCCTTCATCACCTTCGCGCTGCCAAAGGCCTTGTCCGCCAGAACCAGCAGGTCCTTCAGATCATAGGCAATCTGCCCCTGCGTCATCGCCAAACCCCCGAACCCGTTCCGCAAAAGTCTTCCCGCGTGTCTAACGATCCGCCCGGGGTGGAACAAGTTCAATCCATAGGCAGCGGCGCATAGGAAAACGCCGTGACCTCCGCCGTCCAGCCTTGCCCGGTCAGATCCTGCGCCACCATGCCCACGAAAGCGCCGGTAAAGCTGGCATGTTCGCCGCGCCCGCCTTCGTCCGAGATCAGCGAGGCGTCCAGAGGCGCGCCCAGGGGCGTGAAATCACCCTGCCCGGGGGCCCAAAGGAACTGCTGTGTCGGCCCCATCACCTCGACCGCCAGCCGCAGCGGGCCATCGGGCACCGCCAGAGGCGCGCCAAAAGTCAGGCCCTCGCCCGGCCAGTCGCCCAGACAAGACAGGATGCGCACCACGCGACCCAGACCCGGTTCGTGGGTCACAAGGGCGGCGTGGAACTTGTGCCGGTTGTAATAGGTGGTCAGCCCGGCGGCGCGTTGCCAGTTGGGCGGGTCGGCCAAAAGCGTCATCTCGGCGCGGTAGGCGTGGTCTGCCTGCCGCCGCGCCACCAGCGCCTGTTCAAACCACGACCCCACAGATTCGCGCCCGGTCAGGCGCAGTCCCGTGCCCGTCATGGTGAATATCCGCGAAGGTTCGGGGGTGCGCAGCCATTGGAAATCATCGGGCAGATGCGGGGCCGTCGGATCATAGGTGATCCGCGCATCGGCCTTGCGCGACGCGCCCGCCGGATAGGACAAGGCCGGGGCCATGCCGCCCCCTTTCAGATACAGCCAGCCATTGCGCCATTCGACGGGCGCCAGCCCAGCCTCGCGTCCCAAGGCGCAGAACGGGCCCCGCGGGCCCTGCAAGGGTCGCCCGCACAGAAAGGAGTGCCAGTGCTGGCCGTCATGGCCTTCCAGATATTGCCCATGACCGACCCGCTGCAGCGCGTTGTCCGGCGCGAAACGGGCGGTCAGGACATGGCTGTCGGGATGGGTCTCGTAAGGCCCGCCGACATGGCGCGACCGGGCGAGCGTCACGGCATGGTCATAGCCGGTGCCACCCTCGGCGGTGGTCAGGTAATACCAGCCGTCGCGCTTGAACAGATGCGGTGCTTCGGTCAGGCCCAGATCGGTGCCGGTGTAGATCGTGGCCGCCGCGCCGATCAACCCGCGTTCGGGGTGCCATTCCTGCACTTCGATCCCGTCGAAATGGTCGTTGGCCGGGTTCAACCCGGTGCCCTTGCCCCGGTGGTTCCAGCGCATGTTCGCGAACCATTTGCGCCCGTCATCATCGTGAAACAGCGTGGGGTCAAAACCCGAAGAGGTGACATAGGTCGGGTCCGACCAGTCGCCGTCGATGGTGTCGCAGGTCACGATGTAGTTGTGCGCGTCCTTGAACGCCCCGTCCAGCCGCTTCACATCGGTGTAGACCAGCCAGAATTTGCCATCGGCATGGCTGAGACAGGGCGCCCAGACCCCGCAACTGTCGGGATTGCCGCGCAGGTCCAACTGGCTGGCGCGGCGCAGGGGGCGCGCCGCCAGCCTCCAGTTCACCAGATCGGTCGAGTGGTGAATCTGGACACCGGGATACCATTCGAAGGTCGACACCGCGAGGTAGTAATCCCTGCCGACCCGGCAAAACGACGGATCGGCATTGAAGCCGCGCAGAACCGGATTTTCGATCATCATCAGCCCTTTGTCAGAAAGGTCCGGGATGCGCCGGCCCCTGACAGGGCCCCGCATCCCGCTTGCACCTGCCCGGGAAGACCGGCGTGCAGGGCGTCAGACCAACAGCGCGCGCGCCTCGGCGGGCGACAGGGCGGCGGGCCTTGTGCAGGTGGTTGTCAGGGTCACGAATTGCCCGGTTTCGCCCGACTTCAGGCAGGCGGTCATGATGTCGACGCCGTGCAGGGTGCGGTCCAGCGAGCAGCGGTGATCCCGCCCCTCGATCAGCGCCACGGCCATGTCGGCCAGACCGGCGCTGCGGTAATTGGCCACCTCGTCGCCCAGCCCGTTCTTCTGGTTCGTCACGCCAAAGGGATGCTCCCACGGCGCGACCTCGGTAATCACCTTGTCCTTGCCGCCGATTTCCAGCTTGCCGCCGAAAAAGTTGGGGTCGGGCACATACAGCGTGCCTTCGGTGCCATAAAGCTCGAAATGGTTGCGCTTGTGGCTCCAGACATCCCAGCTTGCCGAAAAGCTTATGGTGGCGCCCGAGTGAAACTCCAGCAGGGCCTGAATGTTGGACGGGGTATTGACCGGAATCTGCTGGCCCTGACGCTCTCCCGAGCCGATGGTGCGGGTCGGATCGGCCGAGGAGGTCAGCGCGGCCACGCGGGCCACCGGGCCCAACAGGTTGATCAGATTGGCAAAGTAATAGGGCCCCATGTCCATGATCGGGCCAGCCCCCGGCTGATAAAAGAATTCGGGCGAGGGGTGCCAGATTTCCGGCCCATGACCCTGGATCGCCGCACTGCCGGTGGTGATCCGGCCCAGCTTGCCCGCGTCGATCAGGGCGCGGGCCTGCTGATGCGCGCCGCCCAGGAAGGTGTCGGGTGCGCAGCCCACCGACAGGCCCTTGGATTTCGCCAGCGCGCGCAGCGTCTCGCCCTGTTCCAGCGTCAGAACCAGCGGCTTTTCGGAATAGGCGTGCTTGCCGGCTTCCAGAATGCGCTTGGTGACAGGGTAATGCGCGTCCGGGATGGTCAGGTTGATGACCATGTCGATGTCAGCATTGGCCAGAAGATCATCGACCGACTGGGCCCGGGTGTTGAATTCTGCCGCCCGCGCGGTGGCCGTGGCCATGTTCATGTCCGCGACCGAGCGCACTTCCAGCCCTTTGAACAGCGGGGCCAGCCGCAGGTAGGAGGTCGAGATGTTGCCGCATCCGATGATGCCGATACCAAGTTTTTTCATGATAGCCTCAATTGGAATTATCTGGATTTACAGGGCTTTGGCCGCGGCGATGGACCGGGTCGCGAACCGCTTGTGGTCAGAGGGATTGTCATGCTCCAGCACGAAGTGCTTGCAGCCGACGGCCCGCAGGGCGGCCATGATCGACTTCCAGTCCACCACGCCCTGCCCCAGATCGGCCCAGCCGTCTTCGTCCGTGTTCTGGCCCTTGGGGGCGATGTCCTTGACATGCGCCGCCGTGATGCGGCCGGCATATTGGTTGATCCAGGCAATCGGGTCAGCCCCGCCGCGCACCACCCAGGCCACGTCCAGTTCGGCCTCCAGACTGGGCCCGCCAGCCAGAATTGCGGCCTGCGGGATCGACCCGTCGGCCAGCGCCTTGAATTCAAAGTCATGGTTGTGCCAGCCCGCGCCAAAGCCCGCCGCCCGGATCGGGGCGAAGGCCTTTTCCAGCCGCGCCCCGAAGGCCCGCCAGCCGGCGGCATCGGTCGGGCGGTCATCGGGCATGACATGGGGCACATAAAGCCGCTCCATCCCCAGGGTTCGGGCGACATTCAACGCCCAGTCCGGGGTCTCTTCGATCTGGGCCAGCCCGAAATGCCCGGTTTTCATCGCGATCCCCGCCCCCTTCAGCGCGGCGGCGGTGGTGGCAAGGCTGGCCTCATCGGCATAAAGCCCGCCGAAGCCTTCGGTGTCCATGATCCCGGCGGCAGCCAGCATTTTGCAGGTGGCATCCAGCGGCGGGAAATTGCGCGACGAATAAAGCTGATAGGCGAACATGGGTCAGGTCCTTGGATGGGGGCCATAGGTGGCCGAATGAAGGTCGCGCAGGGTAAAGCGCGGTGCCGCACCCGGGGTGGCGGGCGTGAAGGTGATGGTGGCGGCATGGCCGGGGAACAGCGTCAGGGCGTTGTTGGAAAAGCGCCCGGGCCGGTCGGCCTCGACCGCGACGAACAGCGCCAGCTTTTCGGCCGTGAGGGTCACGGTAAAGGCCCCGTCCGCCTCTGCCACCTCCAGCGTCAGGTTGGGCGGCAACAGATCATAGGTCTTGTAGGTCTTGGGCGCAAAGACATCGCCACCGATCCTTGTGGCACCCTGCGACCAAACATAGGCCAGTATTTCGCCCGGGCCGACCTGATAGGCGGGCACAGAAACCGCCAGCACGGCGGCATCCGGCCCGACCGTCACCCTCTGCTCGAACAGGGGCCTTGTGCTGCCGTCCATCGCCACCGCCACCGCCGAAACCGTCAGGTCGATGGCGTCAGCTCCGTCGTTCACCGCGCGCAGTTCAATCGCGCCGCGTACGGGAACCGCCGAGACGAAGACCGGCGCATAAAACGCCCGGGACATGTGGTGCAACAGTTTCCAGCCGCCGCCATGGTCCAGCGAGGACCACGAACACACCGGCCAGGTGTCGTTCAACTGCCAGATCAGCGTGCCCATGCAGACCGGCTTCAGGCTGCGCCAATGGGTGACGGCGGTCTTGATCGCCAGACCTTGCTGGACCTGAGACAGATAGACGAAGTTTTCAAAATCCACCGGAAAGCGGAAATAGCGGAACATGGTTTCGGCAATGCGCGCGTTGCCGCCGGCGTTCTTCTGGTGGCTTTCCATCACCGGGGCGGCGATGTTGAAATCGGCGGGGTCGGCGAATTTGCGGATCACCTCCATCGAGGGATAGGACTGAAAGCCGAATTCCGAACAGAACCTTGGGCTTACGTCGCGGTAATGGTCGAAATCCTTGCCCTCGTGCCACACCGACCAAAAGTGCATGTCGCCCTTGGAATCGTCATGCCAGGCATCGCCAAAATCCATCGG
>JANMJC010000584.1:0-23953 GCA_031371185.1 Paracoccaceae bacterium
CGCATGCTCAAAGGCCTCACCCTGCAGGACGGACCCCTCGACCTGATCCTGACCCTCGACCCCCCAAACCCAGACGGAACCCAAACCGCCGCAATCAAAACCAAAGACGACCCCAAACGAACAAGATACAAGGCGAATATCGTCTTTGGAGATATCCCGAAGGGCCGCGCGGTTCCCGGACCGCGAACCGCGGCGGCCCGATGGGGGGGGCCGGATGTCGCGACCATGTACCGCAAATGGCTGAGCCACGGGCCGCGTTTTCAGACCCTGACGGCGATCACGGAATTGAGCCCCGGCCATGTGCATGGGCTGGCACGCGGCACGCGGCCCGACCAGTTCGTGCCGGTCGGGGATCAGCGGCCCTGGGACTTTGACCCCGGGCTGATCGACGGGCTGTTGCAGATGGTCTGGATCTGGAGCCGCGCCATCCAGAACGCCTCGACCCTGCCTTTGGGCATCACGGCGGTGCGGCGCTTTGCGGGCGATCCCCTGGCCGGGCCGTTGAAAGCCGAGGCCTATATCACCTCGCCCATGGAGAATTCGGAGATTGTGACGCAACTGTATGTCTATGATGCCACGGGGGCGCTGTGCTATCAGCTGGAAGCCTTCCGGGGCCAGTCCTCGGGCGCGCTGAACCGGTTGGGCGGCGGCTGGCAGGGTGGCGCGCCGGAACAGGAAATTGAATTGGAGACGGCGACATGAGCCCGCACGAAGATGACATTGCCATCATCGGCATGGCGGGGCTGTACCCCGGCGCGGACGATATCGACATCTTCTGGTCGAACATCCTGGCCAAGCGCGACTTCGTCACCGAGGCCCCCGACAGCTGGCTGGGCGACGGGTCGATGTTCGACCCCGAAAGCGACGATCCCCTGAAGATCTACACAAGGCGGGGCGGTTTTCTGGGCGATCTGTCGCGCTTTGACGCCCGCCAGTTCGGCACCATGCCCAATTCCATCGCCGGCGCCCAGCCCGACCAGTTCCTGGCGCTGAAGCTGGCGCATGACGCGCTGGTCGATGCGGGCTATACCCCCGGCCAGTTCGACGGCGCCACCACCGGCGTCATTCTGGGCCATTCGGTTCATGCCCATCGCGGCAACACCAACGGCATCCAGCAGGCCTGGTTTCATGGCCAGACCCGCGATCTTTTGAAAACCCTGTTCCCCGAGATGCCGCGCGAGCGGCTGGATGCGGCGATCAAGCTGATGCAGGACAAGCTGCCCCGCATGTCCCCCGAGGCCATTCCCGGCCTTGTGCCCAATGTCATGACCGGCCGCATCGCCAACCGGCTGGATCTGATGGGGCCGAATTACATCATCGACGCCGCCTGTTCCTCGTCGATCATCGCCGTCGATCTGGCGATGAACGAGCTGAAGGCGGGCCATGCCGACATGATGCTGGCGGGCGGCATCAACACCACGACCTCGCCTTTGGTTTACGGCGTGTTCTGTTCGGTCGATGCCCTGTCGCGCAACGGGCGCATCCGGCCCTTTGATCAGGGCGCCAATGGCACGGTTCTGGGCGAAGGCGGCGGGATTGTGGTGCTCAAGCGCCTGAAGGACGCGCTGGCCGCCGAAAACCGCATCTATGCGGTGATCAAGGGCGTGGGGCAGTCGTCGGACGGCAAATCCTCGGGGCTGATGGCGCCGCGTCTGGAGGGCGAGGTTCTGGCGGTGCGCCGGGCCTATGCCAATTCCGGGCTGGACCCCGCGACCATCGGGCTGATCGAGGCGCATGGCACCGGCATTCCCCTGGGGGACCGCACCGAGATCGAGGCGCTGCGCACGGTCTTCGGGCCCCGCGACGGCCACCTGCCGCGCGTGCCCGTCGGATCGGTCAAGTCGATGATCGGCCATTGCATCCCGGCGGCGGGGTCGGCCTCCATCATCAAGATGGCCTTCGCGCTGAGCCAGAAGATCCTGCCGCCGATGCTGTGCGACGAGGTGCACGACGGCATCGGGCTGATGGACACGCCCTTTACCGTCTCGACCGAGGCGCGGCCCTGGGTGCAGTCGGGCCGCGAGCCGCGGCGGGCGGCGGCCAATGCCTTTGGCTTTGGCGGCATCAATGCCCATATGATCCTGGAGGAATCCCCCGTCGGGCGCAGCCCCGATCCGACCGCCGCCTTCCTGCGGCCGATCTCGGCTGGCGTCACGGCTGCAGCCCCGGGAACCGAGACGTCCGGGGTCGAAGAGGTCTTCGCCTTTGCCGCCGCCAGCCGCGCCGATCTGGTGGCCGAACTGGACCGCTTCAACGCCCGCGCCCAAAATGGGGCCCAAGGCCAGCCCGCCAGCCAACCCGCCTCTCTGGCGGCCCGGGCCCGCGAAAGCTGGGACATTGCCAGCCACAGCGCCGGGCCGATGCGGCTGGCGGTGGTGGCCGCGGATGCGGGCGATCTGGACAAGAAGATCGGCTCTTTCCGCGCCAAGCTGGCCAAGCTGGCGCCGGGTCAGGGCCTGCAGACCCGCAACGGCATCTATTACGAAGACCGCCCGCTGGAGGGCAAGATGGCCTTCCTGTTCCCCGGCGAGATGGGCCAGTACCCCAACATGATGAAAGATGCCGCTTTGGCCTTTCCGGTGGTGCGCGACTGGTTCGATTTCATCGCGGGGCTGACCGAGGGGCGCCGCGCCGTCGGCCTGCAAGAGGTGATCTTTCCGCCCGATACCGGGGTGGATGCGGCGGGGCGCGCTTTGCTGGACGAGTTGATGCACCGGGTCGATTACGGCTCCGAGATGGTCTTTGCCGCCGATCAGGCGGTCTTTGCCCTGTTGTCGGCCATGGGGCTGAAGCCCGATGCGATGCTGGGCCATTCGACGGGCGAAAACGCCGCCCTGGTGGCCTCGGGCCGTCTGGCGATGGACCGCGCGCAGGTCGGGCGGATGATCGTGCAGATGAACAAGATCTTCACCCAGGTCGAAGCCTCGGGGGCGGTGCCCTCGGGCACGCTGCTGAACGTGGCCGCCCTGGACCGCGGGGCGCTGGAGGCGCTGCTGACGCGCTTTCCGGCGGTGCATTTCACCATGGACAACTGCCCCAACCAGGCCATCGTCTTTGGCCAGAAGGCCGACATCGACGCCCTGCAGAAGGCGGCGGTCGAACAGGGGGCGGTGTGCACGCTGTTGCCGATCTCCTGGGGCTATCACACCGACTATGTCGCCCCGATGGCCGAGGCCTTTGGCCAGTTGTTCGAAGGCGCCAAGCTGACGAAATCCTGGGTGCCTTTGTATTCCTGCGCCACGGCGGCGCCCTTCCCCAGCACGCGCGACGGGTTCCAGCGCACCGCGGTGTCGCAATACACCAGCCGGGTGCGCTTTACCGATGCGGTCAACCGGCTTTATGCCGATGGCGTGCGGATCTTCGTGGAATGCGGGCCCAATGCCACCCTGACCGCCTTTGTGCGCGACACGCTTGGCGCGCGGCCGCATCTGGCGGTGTCGGCCGACAACCGGCGGCGGGGCATGCTGTCGCAACTGCGCCATCTGGCGGCACAGCTGTTCACCACCGGCGTCGACATGGATGCCCGCCCGGTGCTGGCCCCCGAAGAAACCTCTGATCAGGCCCGGCGCCGCGCGATCCGCGAAAAGCAGGCCCGCGCGCCGAAACTGCCCAACGATCTGGCCTTCATCCTCTTGGACGAAGCCGAGCAGGCCACGCTGCGCGGGCTGGTCGGGGCCGACCCTGTCGCCCCGGCTCAGGTCACACCCGTTCAGGCCCCCCCCGTTCAGGCCCCCCCCGTTCAGGCCATGGCAGCTCAGGCCCCAACAACTCAGGCCCCAACAACTCAGGCCCCAACAACTCAGGCCATGGCAGCCCCTCCCACCGGCCCCGGGGGCAAGGACGCGGCGGTGCACGACCATCTGGCGCTGATGACCGGCTTTCTGCAGGGCCAGGAACGGGTGGCGGGCACAGCACTTGGCGCCCCCGCCCCGATCAGGCGGCGGATCGAGGTTCTGGACCTGTCGGGCCATTTCAACCTGCCCTTCGCCTATCGCGCCTATCTGATGAAGGGCCTGCCCAGCCCCGAGGCCCTGCGGCCCTGGCTGTCGCCCGCCGAACAGATCGAGGCGGCCGAGATGGCGCAAAAGCGCGGCTGGACCGATTGGGCCCTCGCCCGGCTGGCGGTGAAACAGGCCGCGGCCGCCCTGATGGGCACCGGGGTGCAGGCCGGGCTGCAGGTGGTCAAGGACGCCCGGGGCGCGCCGCATCTGGCAAGCCTTTCGGGCCTGGAGGATCCCCCGACCGGCCCCTTGCCCGCCATCTCGATCGCCCATGCCGAAGGCACGGGTCTGGGCCTTGCCGCCCCTGCGGGCTGGCAGGTCGGCATCGACTTTGATCTGCCCGGGCGCATCCGCAATCCGGCCGAGTTTCTTGCGACCGTGCTGGCCCCGGACGAGGCGCGCGCGCTGAACCTTGCGCCGGACGCGGGCAATGCCGCCCTGGTCTGGTGTCTGAAAGAGGCCGCGGCCAAGGCCCTGGGTCTGGGCATCCAGGGCCGCCCGCAGGCCTTTGTGCTGCAGGCCTATGACCCGGTCACCGGCCGCGCGCAACTGAGCCATGACGGCGTGCAGATCGTGGCCGAATTGCGCCAACTGGGCGCGGCCCTGTGCGCGCTGGCCTATGTGCCGCACCCGGCGCCCCGGCAGGTGGCGGTGCCCGCCGCCTGACAGGCCCGCGCAAAGCACGGCACTGCCGCGCGGGAATAAACTTTCGGGCTATTGGCCCGGATCGGAATTTGTGAGAAGTGCTGAGCGGATTTGGGGCGGAATGATCAAGGGTTTCCCGGCGGGAAACCGGTTCGGGCCGGGAATTTGGGCCAGGAATTTGGGCCAGGGACTTGGGCCAGGGACTTGGGCCAGGACTTGGGCCAAAGACTTGGGCCAAAGACTCGGGTAAGAACGGGCCCCTTATGGGCAAGGAGCAGGATTTGACGGTTCAAGGCATTGCAGAGCGCCTGCACGCGACGCTGGCGGATTTTATCAGCGACTGGGGGCTGGAGGTCGAAATCACCCCGCAAACCCGTCTGGTCGAGGATCTGGAGTTTGACTCCATCGACGTGATCCAGTTCGTCGTCGCCATGGAAAGCGCGTTTCAAAACCGCTCCTTGGGCTTTCAGAACCTCTTGATGCAGGACGGCCGCTATGTCGACGACCTGAGCCTGACCCAGATCGAGACCTTTCTGACGGCCCGGCTGGAAAAGGCCTGAAAAAGGCCCAAAGCCGCGCCCAAAACCGCAACCGCGCCTTTTGACCCCGTGCGGCACAGACTTCAGGAGATTTTCATGACCAAGACGCTTTTGCTCGGCCTTGATGGCGCAACCTTCACCGTTCTGGGGCCGCTTCTGGATGGCAGCGCCGCCGAGGGTGTGGTGATGCCCCATCTCGCCAGCCTGATGGCGCGCGGCTATTCGGCCAGGCTGAAATCGACCAGCCACCCCCTGACCCCGCCGGCCTGGACCTCGGTGGCCACGGGCCGCACCCCGGGCCAGCACGGCATCTATGATTTCGTGCGCTTTGAAGACATGGGGCATGACCTGTTCTTCACGCTCTATGACGCGCGCGACATCCGCTCTGAAACCCTGTGGCAGATCGCCAGCCGGCAGGGCAAGACCGTGGTGTCGCTGAACTTTCCGATGATGGCCCCGCCGCCGCCGGTCAATGGCACGCTGGTGCCGGGTTTTGTCAGCTGGAAACACCTGCGGCGCAATTCCTTTCCGGCCGATCTGTTTGACCGCGCCAAGGGATTTGAAGGCTTCGAGCCGAAAGAGCTGTCCTGGGATTTTGAGCGTGAAAGCCAGATCGGCGATCTGATGCCGGATGAAGAGCTGTATCAATGGGTCGACCGCCACCTGCCGCGCGACCAGCAATGGACCACGCTTGGCCTGAACCTTTTGCGCGAAGACAAGCCCGACCTGTTCGCGCTGATGCTGGATGGCACCGACAAGATCCAGCATCAGGCCTGGCATGTGCTGGACCCCGCGCTGTGGACCGGTGACGCGCAGGAGGCGACAAAGGCGGTGCGCGCGCTGGTGCTGCGCTATTTCGCGGCCCTTGACGGCTATGTGAAATCGCTGTGCGACGCCGCCCCCGAGGCCCATGTCATCGTGGTCTCCGATCACGGCTTTGCCGGGTCCTGGACCGTGGTGCGCATCAATGAATATCTGGGCGAGTTGGGTCATCTGTTCTGGCGCCCCTCCGATGGGTCGGAGGCCGCCAAACGTCGCGATCTGGCCAATTTCGCCAACCTCGACTGGTCCCGCAGCCGGGCCTTCTGCCCGACGCCGTCGTCAAACGGCATCGTCATCCGCAAAAAGACGCCCGAATGCCCCTGCGGTGTCGCCCCCGAAGACTACGAGGCGTTCCGCGATCAGCTGATCACCGATCTTCTGGCGCTGAAGCATCCCGAAACCGGGGCGCCGGTCATTCAGGCGGCGCTGAAGCGCGAAGACGCCTTCCCCGGTCAGGCGATGGACCGCGCCCCCGACCTGACGCTGATCCTCGCGGATCACGGCTTTGTCTCGGTGCGCAACAAATCACCTGCGGTGGTCTCGCGGCCGACGCCGATGGGCACCCATCACCCCGACGGCATCTTCATCATGGCGGGCCCCGGGGTTGCCCATGCGCGCGGGGCCGACATGTCGATCGTCGACACCACGGCGATCGCCGCCCATACCCTTGGGCTGCCGGTGCCAAGGGATTTCGAGGGCCACATCCCCGACGGGCTGTTTGATGCCGACTGGCTGGCGGCCCATCCGGTGGTGATCGGGCCGGCCACCTTGCAGGTGCATCCCGACGCGGGCCCTTCGCAGGATGCCAAAAGCGAGGTCCTGAGATCGGCCGAAGACGAGCAGCGCGAAGAGGTTCTCGCGCAGTTGCGGCTTCTTGGCTATATCGAGGACTAGAGCATGTCGGGTTTGGCCGGTTCGGGACAGTCACGCAGCCTTCACAGGCCGCGGTTGCGCTTGCAAACGCCGTCGGGGGGCCGTCTGATCTCACCTGAACGCGACGGGCTTTAGGTGGGGGCGGCAGGCATACCGCAGGGGGCCGGATGAGCCGGATCACGGTCAATGGTGTCACGCTGAACGTGACCGAACTGCCGCAGCGGCAGGGGCGCGGCGGCCTGTCGGTGCCCGGGATGCCTGCGGGCTTGCCCGCAAGGGCGACGCGGGGGCTGCCTGCGGGATTGCCCATCGTCATGATCCATGGCCTCGCCGCCTCGCAGGCCTTCTGGTACGCGGCGGGGGTGCAGTTCCTGTCGCTGCTTGGCCCCTGCCTGATGTATGACCTGCGCGGCCATGGCAAAAGCGAGGCCCCGGAAACCGGCTATGGCGTGGGGTCGATGGCGCAGGATCTGGCCGCCCTTCTGGAAGATCGCGGGATGGAGCGCATCCATCTGATCGCCCATTCCTTTGGCGGCATGATCGCGCTGACCCATGCGCTGCGCCATCCCGAAACCGTCGCCAGCCTGACGCTGGTCGATTGCCGCATCCGGCCGATCCAGAAAAAGCTGTCGATCCCGGTGCACAAGGTGCCTGCCGGGGTCGAACGCAAGCTGGCCGCCCTGGGGCTGGATCTGGCGGCGATCAATGACAGCGACGACGGGGTCGATTACCTGCGCACCGTGGCCAAGATCGAGGTCGGCGCGGGCGAGGAAGCCTCGGAACTTCTGGCCGAATTGTACCGCCACCCGCGGCTGTTCAGGTCCAACCGCAACGCGCAACGCTGGATCGATCTGACCGAGAGGGTCAGCCTGATGGCCGATCTGGCCGAAGAGGCCCCCTTCAGCATCGAGGATCTGCGCGGGATCGAACTGCCAATGCTGATCCTGGCGGGGGGCCTGTCCACCACCCTGCCCTCGGCGCGCGAAATGGCGCGGCTGTGTCCGCAGGCGATCTTCCACGAAGTGCCCGAGGTCGGCCATTTCTTTCCGATGTCGCAGCCGCGCCTGTTCCTGCAACCGACCTTGCGCTTTCTGCGCGCCGTGGCGCAGGGCCGGCTGTCGCCCATCCGCCGGCATGGGGTGGAATAGACGATGCTGACCCGCCTGACCCGCCTGTGGCGCAAGCCCGTGCCCCTGCCCGCCTTGCGCCCCGGGCCGCCGCTGATCGTTCTGGGCATGCACCGCTCTGGCACCAGCTTTCTGACCGGCAGCCTGCAACTGGCCGGGCTGAACCTGGGCCCGCACAATCAGGCGGCCAGGCACAACAAGAAGGGCAACCGCGAAAACCCCGAGATCGTGACCTTTCACGAAGAGGTGCTGGCGGCGCGCGGGGCCCTGTGGCGGCGTGCCCCCGAAGACGACATCCTGTGGACGCCGCAGGAAGAGGCCCGCGCCCGTGCCCTGGTCGCCCGCTATGACGGCGGGACGCATTGGGGCTTCAAGGACCCGCGCAGCCTGTTGATGATCGGCGAATGGCAACGCATCTGCCCCGATGCCGGCTTCATCGGCATCTTTCGCAATCCCGCCGCCGTGACGCAATCGCTGTTGACCCGCGGCATGGAGATCTCGGAACCCGAGGCCCATGCCCTGTGGAAACGCTCCAACGAGGTGCTGTTGCGCCTGCACCGCGCCGCGCCGTTTCCGCTGTTCTGCTTTGACGAGCCCGAGCGGGTCTTGCACCGCAAGCTGAATGCCGTGCTGCCCGGTCTGGGTCTGACCCCGCTGCAGCGCGAGGTGTTCTTCAGCCCCGATCTGAAACATCACAAGGACAAGGCACGCGCCATTCCCGCCGATCTGCGCGGGCTTTATGACGAATTGCGGGCCCGGCAATGCTGAAGCTGCTGCGACCCAAGGCAAGGCCCGCCCTGCCGCGCCTGTCCGTCGTGATGGTGGTGCACCGCATGGCCGAACAGGCCGCGCGCACCCTTGTGTCGCTGTCGCCGGACCATCAGCGCGGGGTTGCGGCCGGGGAATACGAGATCATCGTCGTCGAAAACGACAGCGATCAGCTTTTGGGCGCGGCGGCGGCCAGGATTGCGGCGGGCGGGGCCGATCTGCGCCATGTCCATGCCCGCGAGCATACCGGAACCCCGGTTCATGCGATGAACCAAGGCGTGCGGCTGGCCCGGGCCCCCCATGTCGCCCTGCTGATCGACGGCGCGCGCATGGTCAGCCCCGGCGTGCTGCGCTCTACGCTGGACGCGCTGCGGCTTGACCCGCAGGCGGCGGTTTCGGCCCCCAGCTATCATCTGGGCCATGAATTGCAGCAGGTTGCGGTGAACAAGGGCCATGATGCCGCCACCGACCGCGCGCTGTTGCACAGCATCGGCTGGCCGCAGGACGGCTACCGGCTGTTTGACATCGCGGTCCTGTCGGGCTCGTGCCGGGCGGGGTTTTTCCGGCCCCATGCCGAAAGCAATTTCCTGGCCCTGTCGCGGGAAAAATGGGACCGGATCGGCGGCATGGATCTGCGCTACCGCGACCATGGCGGCGGGCGCGCCAATCTGGACCTGTACAAGCGCGTGCTGGAAAGCCCCGGCACCGCGCTGTATCTGCTTTATGCCGAGGGCAGCTTTCACCAGTTTCACGGCGGCATCACCACCAACACCGCGCAGGACGAACGCCCCGCCATCATGGCGGCGATCGAAGCGCAGGATCAGGCTCTGCGCGGCGCAAACATGGGGTTTCCCGCCAATGTGCCCATCCTTCTGGGCGCCCCACATCCCGGCATCCTGCGCTTTGTGCAGCAGTCGCTGACCATCGGAAAACCTGCATGACCTCTCCCCGGCTGTCCATCATCGTCATTGCCTATGACATGGCGCATCAGGCTCTGAACACGCTGAAAAGCCTGGCACCGGGCTATCAGCAGGGCATCGCGGCGGACGATTACGAGGTGATCGTGATCGAAAACCGCTCGGCGCACTGCATGGATGCGGCGGCCATCGCCGCCCTGCCCGGCAACTTCCGCTACCGCCTGCGCGAGAATGATTCTGTCTCGCCCGCGCGCGCCATCAACGAGGCGCTGGCCGAGGCGCGCGGCGCCTTCATCGGCATCATGATCGACGGCGCGCGCATGGTGACGCCCGGCGTGCTGCGCTTTGCGCTGATGGCCCATCGGATCTCGCCCATGGCGGTGGTGGCGGTGCCGGGCTATCAACTCGGCCCGATCCCGCATCACCTGAACCGCGGCCGCAGCCACCAGGAAGATCACGACGCGCTGACCTCGATCGGCTGGCCGCAGAATGGCTACAGGCTGTTCGACATCGCCTCGATCAGCCCGGCGAACCGCGCGGGGTTTTTTGAAACCTTCATGGAGTGCAACTGCCTGTTCGCCCCGGCGCAGATCCTGCGTGATCTGGGCGGGGCCGAGGAACGCTTTGACCTGCCGGGCGGGGGGGCGTTGAACCTGTACATGTATCACCGTCTGGTCAACCACCCGCAGACGCAGTTGTTCTATCTGCCCGGCGAAGGATCGTTCCATCAGGTGCATGGCGGGGTCACAACCTCGGCCGCCGAAGATCAGGATGCGCTTCTGGCCCGCATTCTGGCGCAGTTGAACGCGATTCTGGGCGAACCCTTTGCCGCGCCCACCGCCCTTCCCATCCTTCTGGGCATGATGCGCAAGCCGATCCACCCCTTTCTGGTGTTTTCCGCCGAACGCTTTGCCGCCAATGCCACAAGGGGCAAACGCGGCCGCGAATTGCGCGAAAAGGGCGAGGCCCCGCCGCCGCCCGCGCCGGAAACCGAAACAGACCGATAAGGATTGGCCCAACCCGGCTGCCGTGTTAGCCAACCCCAAAGACCGAAAGGACCAAAAGAGTGAGCCCGCTGTATTTTCCGCCCTCGATGCAAAGCCTGAACACGCAGTTCATCACCTTCTCGACCTGGATCGACCATATCGCCTTTGGCCATGATCTGGTGGCGGCCCTGCGCCCCAAGCTTCTGGTGGAACTGGGCACCCAGCACGGGCTGTCCTATTTCACCTTCTGCCAGTCGATGAAGGAAAACGCCGTGGACGGGCTGTGCTATGCCGTCGACACCTTCGAAGGCGATGCCCATACCGGGGGCAATGACAGCGAGGTCTTCAAGGCGGTCAACAGCTATAACCGGGCGCATTACGCCGGGTTTTCCTACCTGATGCAGATGTATTTCAACGAGGCGCTGCAGCATTTCAGCGACGGGACGGTGGAGCTTCTGCACATCGACGGGCTGCACACCTATGAGGCGGTGAAGGATGATTTCACCTCGTGGTATCCGCGCGTCAAACCCGGCGGCATCATCCTGTTCCACGACGTCCGGGCCCGCCTGCAGGATTTCGGCGCCTGGAAATTCTGGGACGAGCTGGAAGCCGGGCACGAATGCTTTGCCTTCAACCACGGCTTTGGTCTGGGGGTTCTGCGCAAGCCCGGCGGCGACCGGACCCAGGACAGCGAGTTGGTGCAGCATCTCTTCTCGAAGGAACCCGAGGCGGCCTCCCGATTGCGGGCCTATTATGTCCACGCCGCCAAACATCTGGAATACCGCCGCCAGGCCGAACGGCAAGCAGCCCGCAAGGCCGCCACTGCCGAAAAACCGGCCGGGGGCTGAACGGCGCCAAAATCTTTCGCATGCGAAAGATCAGTCGGGGGCGGTCAGCCAGATTTTCAGCCGCGCGACAAACGCCGAATCCACCCCCGGACCTTCCAGCAGGACGCGGGCCTTTCCCGAGGTCAGTCGGATGGCGGAAACGTCACCAACTGGCGGTTCAGAGCCTTTTTCGGGCCGCATTGCCTGCGCCAGAACCAGGGCTTCGGCCTGCGGGCTGGGCGCGGGGCGGCGCAGCAGACGATTGCGCAGGGTCTCGGCAAAGCCCGCCTGCTCCTCCAGGGCCTTGGACAGGGCCAACCCGGTGCGTTCGGGAATATGGGTGGGAAAGCGCAGGGCCCCGTCCAGCGCCTGAACCAGCGGGATAAAGGATTTCACCTTGGACCTCTTGGCGTCGGAGGCCGTGGAAAACAGGCTCTGCAAGGCCTTTTTCTCGGTCTCATAGACCCCGGCCCGCACCGCCATCAGCGTGATGCGGGCGCGTTCGTAAAACGACAGGCCGGCGCGGATCTCGTTTTCCTCGATCATGGCGACATAGGCCTGGGGTGCCGCGTCGGGGCGGCGGATCAGGGCCAGCACCTTGGCAAAGCGCGGGTCGCCGGTCTGATCCCACAGATCCCACAGGGCCAGAAGCCGCCGCCAGCCCGAAATCAGCCCATAGCGCGGCTGAAACCCCGGCCCCTGATCCACCACCTCGATCGGCACCTGCTGGCCCCGGGCGCGCAGGCTGTCGCGCAGGGCGCGCGTGTCGTCATCGTCGCGCACCACCCGGTCACGGATCAGATAATCCACCGCGACCTGATCCAGGTCCAGCGTCAGCACCATGCGGCCCTCGGCCTCGGCGCGGCGCAATTCGCCGGCAACCTCTTCAAAGGCGGCCATGGCCGCGGTTTCCGCTGCCACCTGCGCGATCGGCGGCCGGGTCAGGATCTCGGCGGGCACCCCTTGCAGAAGCTGGGCAGGGGTCAGGCGTCTGCGTTTCGACATCGTCTCTAACCCGCCTTTTTAGCCATCTCGTCGCGCCGCCAGCAGCCCAGAAGCAGGCGCTTGAAGGCGGCATAGGTTTCGTCAAAGGTCTCGCGGCCCCGCGCATAGGTCTCGCGGTTGAAATCGCGGTAATCGGCTTCGTAGATGCCGTTCACCTGTTCCCCGGCCTGCCCGATCAGCGCGGTGAAATCCTGACGGTGCGGCGACAGGGCCGGCCCCAGATAGGCCTGCATCAGGGCGGCAAATTCGGCCTGCTGGCTGCGGTCAAAGCGGGTGACCACGGCGCGCACCACATCCCATTCAAAGGCCAGCCCCTCGCGCCCCAGGGCCCGCGCCGCCATGTTCTCGCCCTGCTCGATCGAGGAAAAGGTGGCGTGCAGCATGTCAAAGAAGCGGCCCGTCGAATCGAACTCCAGAAACGAGGCGCCGACCGGGACCAAAAGGATGTCGGCCGCCGCCAGCCCGTTGATGGTCAGATAGCCCAGGGCGGGCGGCGTATCGAGAAAGACGATGTCATAGGCGTCAAGCATGCCATCCGCCGCCAGCACGTCCGACAGCGCATCCCACAGCTTCCACGACCGGCCCTGCATGCGCCAGACCGGGATCTGGAACTCGGTCCAGTACAGGTTCAACTGCGCCCCGATCAGGTCGATGTTGGGCCAATGGGTCTTCTGCACCAGATCGGCGGCCTTGATGGTCAGGGCCTCGGACAGGGTGTCGTCCAGCGGCACAGGATCATCGCCCCGCGCCATCCGCGCCCGGTTCTCGGCCTGCAGATGGCTGGCGTAGTGCCGCGCCAGCAGCGGAAACACCGTGCCCCATTCATCCGCGACGCGCCCCCCGAAGATCGAGGTCATCGAGCCCTGGCTGTCCAGATCGATCACCAGCACGCGGTAGCCGTCGAGTGCTGCCGACATCGCCAGATGCGCCGCGGTCGAGGTCTTGCCGACCCCGCCCTTGAAATTGGCCACCGCGACGATCTTGGCGGGCAGGCCTGCCGGGCGCCAGGGGCGGTATTCCTTGGTCTTCGATCCTTCCTCGGCAAGGAAGGCCCGCAGGCGCAGCACCTCGTCCAAAGTGAACCACTTGGCGCCGCCCTCGCTTTCGCTCTGGCCCTGCGGCAGGTCGGGGTTCTGCTTCAGCACGCGGCGGAAATGGGCCACCGCCACCGGGATCAGATATTTGGTGATCTCCCAGGTCGAAAACAGCCGCAGCGTCTTGTGGCCGGCCAGATCAAGGCCCCGGCGCGCCAGATCGTCCCGGCCCCGCGAACAGGCCGCCGCAATCTCGGCAAAGCGGGCAGTGGTGGCGGGGTCGTCCAGGTCGGCCATGGCGCGATCGGGATCGATGTTGAAATAGGGAGGCAGGGATTCGGGGGCCATTTTCGCCTGTGTGCGCTCTTTCCGGCATCCTATGCCAAAAGACAGCACATCGCAAGAAACTCAGCCCTTCCCCAGCCCTCTTGCCCTTTTTCGTCGAATCTGGCGGGCAGGTTCGGGGCGGATTGGCCTGCGAAAACAAAAACGGGCGGCCTGTTTCAGTTAGATATGAGTTAATTAGAAGTTACAGGGCAACGGCGATGTTCAAAAGCGCCCTTATCTTGCGGAACAGTCAGGGAAATTTCGGTGCGCGACAAAGCCGGGGTGACTCTGAACCCACGTTCGGGCGATTCCGATCCGACGCTGTGCCGACTCCGGTCCCCCGATGGCAGGGCTGGACCCCGCCTGTGGATAACTTTAGGCTGCCCGTCAGCGAAACCACGAAGATGAAACGCCGAATCTTCCGGGGTGCGGATTCCGGGGTGCAGATTCTGGGGTGCAGATTTTGGGGCGCGGATCCGGGGTGGGCATGGCGGGCAGGCTGGCGACACGGGATACAGAGGCAGGGCGGGCGGGCTGGTTGCCCGATCACCACCCCATGGCCGATTTCTTTGTCTGCGACGTGCTGGACGCGATCCCGAAGGCGGATCTGGCCAGCATGGAACACCCGATGTTCTCGCTGGCCACAAGGCCCGATCTGCGGGTTCTGTCCTATGCCCACAATGGCAACCAGATCCAGATCACGCCCTCGGTGCGCGGGTTGGCCACGATCCATGACAAGGACATCCTGATTTACTGCATCAGCCAGTTGATGGCGGCGCTGAATGCCGCAAGGCCGGTCAGCCGCAAGGTGCAGCTGCGCGCCCATGACCTGCTGGTGGCGACCAACCGCGAGACCTCGGGCGATGGCTATCAGCGGCTTAGAGACGCATTTGAACGTCTGGCGGGCACCCGGATCACCACCAACATCGTGACCGGTACGCAGGAGGTGACCAGCGGTTTCGGCCTGATCGAGGCCTGGGAGATTGCCCGCAAGACCAGGGGCGGGCGCATGGTCTCGGTCTCGGTCACGCTGTCGGACTGGCTGTTTCGCGCGGTTCTGTCGAAGTCGGTGCTGACGCTGAGCCGCGATTACTTCCGGCTGCGCAAACCGCTGGAGCGGCGCATCTACGAGTTGGCGCGCAAGCATTGCGGGCGTCAGCCGGAATGGCGGGTGTCGGTGGACACGCTGTTGAAGAAATCCGGCTCTGCCTCGCCGCGCCGGGTGTTTCGCAAGATGCTGCGCGACATGATCACGGCCGATCCCCTGCCCGACTATACCTTGGGCGAAGAGCCGGGCGATGTGATCCGCTTTGCGCCGCGGGCCGTGGTGATCGAGGCGGCCTTCCAGCCCCATCTGTCGCCCGAAGCGCTGGAGGCGGCCCGCGCCCTGGCGCCGGGCCTTGATGTCTATGCGCTGGAAGCCGAGTGGAAGGCCGTGTGGCTGCGCACCGGCGCGCAGGCCCTGCGCAGCCCCGACCGGGCCTTTCTGGCTTGGGTGCAAAGGCGGGCCTGAGACCTTTCGCATGCGAAAGATCTGCGGCAATGGACTTGGCCCCGGACGGGTGCTAGCCTTTTCCGGGCCTTGCAGGAAAGACGCCCCAGACCATGCAGATCGCCCTTTTCGGCATGAGTCACGCAGGCGCCCTGATGGCGGCACTGCACCCGGATGAAAAGCCCCGTCTGCAGATCATCAACCTGCGCAGCCGGCCCAGGCTGTACGACATGAAGACCAAGACGCTGGACCTGACCGCCTGGGAAGGGGAAGACCCCGGGATGGTGGTTCTGTCCCTGGGCGGCAATCTGCACAATCTGATCAGCCTGATGGAAAGCCCGGTGCCCTTTGCGCTTGGCGATGCCACGGCGGGTTCGGTGCCGCAGGAGGCGCCTGCCGAGGGCGCGGCGCGGCGCTTTGTGCCCCATGACATGCTGTGGGCGCTGTTGGAGCGGCGTCTTGACCCGACCCGCCAGCAGTTCCGCGCTTTTCACGCCCGTTTTGCCCGCAGCCGCCTTGTCTGTCTGGCCTCGCCGCCGCCCACCCGGGCCGGCCCGGTTCTGACCGAGGACGAGATGACCGGCACCAGCCCGCGCGCGATGACGCGCTATCTGGCGTTCAACGCCAATCCGCCCGCGCTGCGGGGGGCGGTCTACCGGATGCACGAGCGATTCTATGCCACCCTTGCCGCCGAAAACGGCGCCCGCATTCTGCCCCCGCCCGCCGCTGCGGTGACGGCGGATGGCCTGCTGGACGACGCCTTCTGGGACGACGACCCGACCCATGGCAACGCGGCCTATGGCCGTCTGGTGCTGGACCAGATCTGGCAGGAGGCCGCCAAATGACCCCGCGCCATCCCTATCTGGGCCTGCCCGACCGCCAGTTCTGGAAGAAAGACCCCGGCATCGCCAACCCCGACCTGTTCGATCCGGCCGCGCCGGCCCCGTTCCGGCTGACCCGGACCACAAGGCTGGTCACGGCGGGCAGTTGCTTTGCCCAGCATGTCGGGCGGCATCTGGCGGGGCAGGGCTATCATCATCTTATCACCGAACCGGCCCATCCGATGTTTCCCCCCGAGATCGCGGCGCGGTTCAACTATGGCATGTTCGCGGCGCGCTATGGCAATGTCTATACCGCGCGCCAGTTGCTGCAGCTGTTGCAGCGCGCCTATGGGCTGTTCACCCCGCAGGCGGTCAGCTGGCCGAAAGGCCAGGGGGACCGCGTGGTTGATCCCTTCCGCCCGCAGATTCAGCCCGAGGGGTTCGTGTCGCAGGCCGAACTGCAGGCCGACCGCGCCCAGCATTTCGCGGCGATCCGGGCGGCAGTCGAGGGGATGGAGGTTTTCGTCTTTACCCTGGGGCTGACCGAGGCCTGGGAAGATGCAAGCGACGGGGCGGTCTTTCCCCTGGCCCCGGGGGTTGCGGGCGGGGTCTGGCAGCCCGACCTGACCCGGCCGGTGAACTTTGACGAGACGGAAACCGCCGCCGATCTGATCGCGGCGCTGCGCTTTATCCGCGAGAGGAACCCCGGCGTGCGGGTGGTGCTGACGGTCTCTCCGGTGCCGTTGAATGCCACCTTCGAGGATCGCCATGTCTTCGTGTCGACCACCTGGTCGAAGGCGGTGCTGCGGATCGCGGCGGAAAAGGCCACGCGGGCGCTGGAGGGGGTGGTCTATTTCCCGTCCTATGAAATCATCACCGCCCCGCAGGTCCGGGGCCGCTATTTTGGCCCCGATTGCCGCGAGGTCCTGCCCGCCGGGGTGGATCATGTGATGGGGGTGTTCCTGCGCCATTTCGGCGAGGAGGGCGAGGCGGCCCCAAACCTTGCCCCCCAGATCGAAACCGCGCAGATCGAAACCGCGCTGGCCGAAACCGCGCTGGCCGCCGGTCAGAGGATTCTGGATATCCTGTGCGACGAGCAGGCGATTTCCAACGAATAGACCGGGCCAGGGCGCCGCTTACAGGTCGAAATCGTTCGCGGTCAGGGTGAGGGCGCCGGTGAGGGTCAGGGTCATGTCGGCCACCGCATCGCCGGTCACATCGACAAAGACCGTCGTGGTGCCGCCGCTGATGTGGAAGGTGATGCTGTTGGCCTCGGCCCCGTTGCGCGCACCACCCCACAGGAAGGCATCGTTCACCAGAACGCTGCGCTCGTCGGCATCGATCCGCGAGAAATCCATCGTGTCGGTGCCCTGCTTGAAATCGCTGATCAGGTTCAGGTCCTGCCCGGTCGCGGCGAACTGGAAGGTGTCGGCCCCGCCATCGCCGGTCAGGGTATCCAGCCCCTCGCTGGCGCGGATCAGGTCGTTGCCGCCGCCGCCGGAAATCGCATCATTGCTGCCGTTGCCCGACAGCGTGTCGTCGCCGGTGCCCCCGGTCAGGATGTCATTGCCATCGCCCCCGGTCAGATCGTCATTGCCCGAGCCGCCGTCGATCTGGTCGTCGCCCTCCCAGCCTTCGGCGTAATCGTTGCCCGCCCCGGCCGACAGCACATCATTGCCGGTGGCGGCCAGCAGGGAGTCGTTGCCATTGCCGCCCAGAAGCAGGTCATTGTCGGCCCCCCCGGCAATCAGGTCATTGCCACCGCCGCCTTCCAGCGTGTCGTCGCCATCCGCGCCGTGCTGGCTGTTCAGGTCGGGGTCCAGATCATTCCGCGAACCGCCGAACAGGGAATCATCGCCGTCGCCGCCGAACAGATGGTCGGACTGGTTGTCGCCGCGGATGTCGTCATTGCCCGCCGAGCCGGTGATGATGTCGCGCCCCAGCCCGCCGACGATCTTGGTGATGCCGGTCAGGGTCGTGGCCGAAAAATCCAGGATATCCAGGCCATCGGTGCCCGCGATATAGACCCCGTCAAAACCATTGGCCGAGATTTCCTCGATGCCGCTTTGCGGACCAAAGCCCGAGGCCAGCCCCAGTTCCTGATCGGTGCCCTTGGCAATGACCCGGTCCCAGCCACTGGCGGACCCGCTGTCGGCAAAGGTGTCATGGCCGCCGCCAGGCCGGATCACGAAGGTGTCCGACCCGCCACGCCCGTTGAAGGTGTCGTCGGCACTCGTGCCTTTCAGCGTGTCGTTGGCGCTGGTCCCGTTCAGGGTGGCCATCGGCAGGATCACCGGGTCGATCAGGGGGTCAACCCGGAGGCCCGATCCGGCACCGGGCAGGCCGTCGGCCTGGTCGATCCAGGGCAGGGACTTCAGTCGGGCAAAACTCCAGGACATCGTCAACCTCTGATTTGTAACGCCTTGGGGGAAAGTGGCGGTTCGCAGAAAAATTTCAAGCTCTCGGTCCAGAATACCGCGGGGTCGGGACTTGTCCAGCGATTAGCGCGGTTCAAGTCTTCGTTGAAACATCAAGCATCAGAATTCGAACACTTTTGGTTTGAATTCTGATGCCGTCAAGACTTGAACCGCTTTAGCGCGGTCGGGCCTGATCCGCGCGGCGCGGGACGGGGCCGGGGGCCGTCTTTTCGGGCCCTTCCCGGCTTCGTGATAAGGGGTACTTATCGCGTGTCGCGGGGTTTCCGCAATCGTCCCGGGGTGCTGCGCAAAGCGGGGCGGTTTTGAGCGGCACGGAAAAGGCGCCGTTCAAAGCCGCGCGATTTCCGGCCCCGCCCTACGGCAACCCCGTCTTGCGGCAACCCCGCCTTACGGCAACCATGACCACAGCTCGATCGAGAAAAAGCCCACGATGGCGCCTGAAAAGGCCTGCCAGACCGGGCGTTCGGCGGCCTGAACCTTGCCAAAACCGGTCATGTTGGCGGCCAGCCGCCCGTCGGGGTTGGGCACCTCGATCTCGACGCGGATGATCTTGCCGAAATCGCGCTCTTCGGCGCGCGGGGCGATGGCGCGCACGGTGCCGTACAGGCTGGTGTCCGGCGCACTCCACAGCCGCAATTCGGCCTTCGCCCCCAGGGTGACATCCTGGATCGAGGTTTCGGGCACCTCGACCTCGGCAATCACCACGCGGTTGTCTTCCACCTCGGCAAAGAGCGCGCCCTGCGGCAGATAGGCCCCGACCGGCACCGCGGTCAGCGACGAGACGATCTGGCCATCCGCGGGGGCGCGGATGTTGCTGTATTCCAGCATCAGGCGGGCAAAGGCCAGTTCCTCGGCATTGCGCGCAATCGCCGCGCGTTGCGCATCGACCTCGGTATCGCGGGCCCCCGACGCCACCAGGTCCAGCCGGGCGCGGGCCTCTTGCCGCGATGTTTCGGCCAGCTTCAGCGCGTTGCGGGCATCCTCGACAAGCTTCTGGGTGATGGTGCCCGAGGCAAACAGGGTTTCCTGCCGCGCCAGATCCTGGCGTGCCACCGAAACGCCCAGTTCGGTGGTGGCCAGCCGCTCGCTTGCAACCCGGATCTCCTCGGGCTTGGCGCCTTCGACCATGGTGGCAAGATCGGCCTCCAGCTTGGCGGCATCGGCCTCATTCACCGCGACATCGCGTTTTTCATCCCAGTTGGACAGGACGGCCAGAATGTCGCCCTCCTTGACCCAGGCCCCCTCGACGACATTGACCGACATGATCTCGCCATCGGTGCGCGCGCGCGCCTCGGCGCGTTGCACCGAGGAAATCAGGAAGTCGCCGCCCACCTCGTAGGGGTAGGGCAGGAAGGCGACATAGATCAACCCGCCCAGCACCAGCACCCACAACAGCCGCGCCCGCCATTTCTGAAAGCCGGTCTGCCGCGCCGCGCCCATCTTCAGCACGCGGTCCAGATCGTCGGCTTCGGGGCGGCCCGCCTCGGCACGCGGGGCGGCCCGAGTCTCGGCCCGTGCGTCGCCGCGTGTCTCGCCGCGTGTCTCCGAGCGCCGGGCGCGGCCTTCGGGGCGGGATCCCAAAGCCTCGGCGGCGCCGGGCGCAAAGATGTCGTCCAGATCAGGGGTGATCGCGGCGGGCCGGGCCGGGGCTTCGGGGGCAGGCTGGGGGTCGGGGGCAGGGTGAAATTCCAGAGCAGGCTGGGGCTCCGGAGCAGGCTGGGCTTCGGGGGCAGGCTGGGGGTCGGGGTCGATCCCGAAGGCCAGCGACAGGATGTCGTCCAACTCGTCCTGCGCGATCTCGTCGCGCCCTGCCTCGACTTCGCTCGGGGGCGGCGCGGGGGGCATCGCCAGAATGTCGTCAAGCCCGGCATCCTGACCCAGGGGCGCGGGCGGTACCGAAGGTTTCACAGGCCGGGACCCCGCCTCCGGGCCCGGGCTGGTTTCTTCGGGCTCTGCCCACAGATCCGCATCGGCCAAAAGCAGGGCCAGGGCATCCTGGGCCGCCTGATCCGCCTGGCGATCCGGCCCCGGGGAGCCTTTGGCAGCCTCGAAACCCGCTCTTGCCCGTCTGGCCATCTCGTCACCCTGCTCTTGCCCGCGCGCCTTGTCCCGCCGGACAAGGGTCGCGCCCGCCGCCTTGGCGGCCTGCGGACGGGGGGTGCGATCGCGCCGCGCCCCCTCTCCGGCGCCCCGGCCGGCCCGTTTCTCTGACATGCTTAGCAGGAACAGGCCGACAACCGCCAGTATCAGGCAGAAGATTGCCACCCCGGTGCCGTGAAATTGCGCCTCCAGCGCATAGGCGATGGCCGAAAACACCGAGTACAGCAGAAAGGCGGTGAAGACCAAAGAGACGATGGCATAAAGCAGCAGCACCCAGAACTCGCGCCAGCGCAGATCGGCAGGCAGCGGGCGCAGGGTGGCGACCATCCCCAGAAGCCGGAAGGCATGGGTGCGCAGATAGGGCCGCTTCAGCACGATCGACAGCCAGTTGTAGCCATCCAGCGGCAGCAGCGGATTGGCCACGAACAGAAAGGACCCCAGGCCCCCCATGCCGAGGGTCAAAAGGACCAGCGCCAGACCCGAGCCGCTGCGGTACAGGATCAGCCAGCCCAGGATGCCGCCTGCGAACATCATCAGCCGCAGCGTCGGGGATGCCGCGTAATAGGCCCGCTGCGCGGCGGGCCCCAGGTGCCGCACCTTGCTGCTGTCGATGAAAAAGCGCGGGATGACGCCATAAGACAGCTTGATCCCCCAGTTCCGGCTGTCCGCCCCGAAATGGGCCAGGGTCACGCCCCGCGCGATCTTGCTCAGAAGATTGGTGGTGATCATCGTGATCAAGAGCGACTGCCAGAAGGCCAGTTGCACCGACAGCCGATCCAGTTGCACCAGCAGGTCAAACTGGTTCCGGTACATGGCATAGCCGGTGATCAGAGCCAGGGGCGGCACCAGATGGCGCAGGATCCGCAGCGGAGACAGGGCGGCGTTCAGGGCGCGGAAGACGCCCGAGGGATCGCCCAGAGACAGGCTGCGCAGCGGCCTGCGCCCCTCGGAGTCCGGATCGGCGGCTGCCCGATCGGAAAAGCCCCGATCGGAAGAGGCCCGATCGGAAGAGGATTGCGACGGGATCATGCGGCAGGAAGACCTTGGAACCGGGGGCGCGGATGTGGACAACAAGAGCAGGCAACAGACCAGACAGCGGCGGGATCGGCCTGGCGGCAAGGGGTCAGACGCGAAACCGCGGCACGCCAAGAGATGCGCAGAAAGCCCCGTCCTGCACAAGCTGGTGATGTCGTCTTGCCGCCTGCGGGGGGCGCTGGTAAGCCTTGCGCGACACAGTGCTTCGTTCCGGCAACCCGCCGCGCAAACCACAAAGGCCCCCCCGGTCTGGCAGGATCCGGGGCATCGGGGCCGGACATGGGGAAACCCTCACTGGCGCGCCAGGGATCCGGGGCCTAGTCTGGTCAAGGCGCATTTCGAAACGCGGATGTTTTTTCATGGGGTTGGGCAGGTTTGTGCCGGAGTTTCTTCATTTTGACGCAAAGTTATGCTGTGATTTTCCCCCAAGGTCATTGTTGGCACGACAGGATCGAGCAATTGGGCGGACATCAGACCCGCAGAGGCAATGATTTACATGCATGAGTCCCCGTCCTTTTCGTGTTTTGTTGGATTGCCTGTTGGATTGGGCATTGGGTTGTTGGGGTCTTGTGCGCGGGCTGGGGCTTTGGGGTTTGTGGGGGTTTCGGATCTGGTCTTGGCGGCGGGGTCGGGTTTGGGGTTTGGGGTCCGGGCGGGAACCGCGGGCGAGGCGGCTCTGGTTTTCGGGTCTGATCCGGGGTCTGATCCGGGGGGCGGTCCGGGTCTGCGGGCGGGTCTGCGGGCGGGTTTGCGGGCGGTTCTGGCGCCGGTTTCGGTACTGGCGGGCGTGCCGGGGTCGGATCTGGCGGCGTTGCGGGCGCGCGGGGTTGCGGTCTGGGCCGAGGTTCTGCGCTGTGACGATGCGGCGCTGGCGCTAGGCACCGGGGCGGGTCGGATCGACGGCTATGTTCTGACGGGGCATGAATGCGGTGGTCTGGTGTCCGAACAGACCGCCTTCATCCTGTTGCAGGAGTTTGGCCGCAAGACGGGATTTGGCCAGGGGGGCCTGCCCCTGATCCTGCGCGGTGGCATCACGCCCGAGACCGCGGCGGCGGCGGCGGTGGGCGGGGCATCGGGGGTGATGCTGGACGACCAGATCCTCTTGCTGTCGGGCAGCCCGTTGCGCGATGCCGCTTTGCGGCGGCGGATTGCGGGATTTTCGGGCAGCGAGACCCTGCAGATCGAGGTTCCGGGCAGCGCGGGCCTGTATCTGCGCGGGCTTGACCGCCCGGGCTCGGGTCAGGGCGAGGCGACCCTGTCGCGGCTGCGCGCCGCGCCGCCCGAACAGGTCGAGCAGGTCGCGGCCCTTGTCGCGGCAGAATTTTCCTGGGCGCCGGGGGCGGTGGCGCCTGCCGGTCAGGGTCTGGCGCTGGCGGCCCCGATGGCGCGGCGCTTTGGCACCCTGGGGCGTCTGGTGGCGGCGATCCGCCGCCAGGTGGCCGATCTGCCGGGGGCGGCGGCGGCGCGCGGGGCTTTGGCTGCGGGCGGGCCCTTGGCCAGAACCCTGGGCCTGCGCTATCCGATCCTGCAGGGTCCGATGACGCGGGTTTCGGATGTCTCGGGCTTTTTCCTGGCCGTGGCCGAGGCCGGGGCCCTGCCCTTTGCGGCGCTGGCGCTGTTGTCGGGCGAGGCCACCGAGAACCTCTTGACCCAGACCCGCGATCTGATGGGGGCCAGGCCCTGGGGCGTGGGGATGCTGGGCTTTGCCGACACCGCGATCCTTGCCCCCCAGATGGCGGCGGTCGACCGGATCCGGCCGCATTACGCCATCATCGCGGGCGGCCGCATCAACCAGATCCTCGAGTTCGAGGCCAAGGGCATCGCCACCTTCACCCATGCCGCGACCCCGGGCATTCTGGCGCATTACCTGGACGAGGGGGTGCGCCGCTTCATCGTCGAGGGCCGCGAATGCGGCGGCCATGTCGGGCCCCTGTCGTCCTTCGTGCTGTGGGCCGCGATCCTTGAGGCTTTGCGCGTCCATCCTGCGGTGATCCGCGATGCAAAATCGGTGCAGCTGGTCTTTGCGGGCGGCATTCATGACGCGCGCTCGGCCGCCATGGTGGCCACCCTGGCCGAGCCTCTGGCCGCCCTGGGGGTGCAGATCGGCGTGCTGATGGGCACGGCCTATCTCTTCACCCCCGAGATCGTGGCCAGCGGCGCCATCGTGGCCGATTACCAGCAGGTGGCGCTGGACTG
>JANMJC010000246.1:0-2550 GCA_031371185.1 Paracoccaceae bacterium
CCGGCTCAGGCGCTGCGGGCCCTCGTGCACCGACAGGAAGGCGCCCACCCCATGTCCGGTGCCGTGATCGAAATCCTGTCCCGCGGCCCACAGCGCCGCGCGGGCGAGGGGGTCCAGATCACGGCCCGACAGACCCCGCGGCCAGCGCGCCCGCGAAATGGCGATGGTGCCTTGCAACACGCGGGTATAGCAGGCGCGGGCATAGGGGCCGGGGTCGCCCAGGGCCACGGTGCGGGTGATGTCGGTGGTGCCGTCCAGATACTGCGCGCCCGAATCCACCAGATACAGCTCGTTTTCCCCCAGGGGCCGGTTGCTGTCATCGCTGACCCGGTAGTGCATGATGGCCCCGTTGGCCCCCGCACCCGAGATGGTCTCGAACGAGATGTCGTGCAGGGCATTGGTCGCGCGGCGAAACCCTTCCAGCGCCTGAACCGCCGAAATCTCGGTCTGCCCACCCCGGGGTGCGGCCTCGTCCAGCCAGCTCAGGAATTCCACCATTGCCGCCCCGTCGCGCAGATGGGCGCGGCGCATGCCCTCGATCTCGGCTGCGTTCTTGCGGGCCTTGGGCAGACGGCAAGGGTCATCGTCCCAGACCACGGAGATGCCTGCGGCGGTCAGTTCCTGCGACACCGCCAGCGGGGCCGTGGCCTTGTCGACCCGGACCGGGCCCGCAAGCGTGTGCAGCGCGGGCTCGAACGCCGCCACCGGGCGCAGGGTGACATGGTCGCCCAAACCGGCCAGCGTGTCGGCGTCGAACTTGGCGCTTTCCGCAAACAGCGTCACGCGGGCATCGTCGTACAGCACCGCAAAGCCCTGCAGGACCGGGTTGCGTGGCACGTCCGATCCGCGCAGGTTCAACAGCCAGCACAGACTGTCGGGAAGGGTGATGACGGCCGCTGACTGGCCCGCCGCGCGCAAGCCCTGCGCCAGCCGCGCGCGCTTGTCGCCCGAGGCTTCGCCGGCGAATTCGACCGGATGGGCAAAGGCGCGGCCCATCGCGGGGCCAGGCTGATCGGGCCAGATCACATCCACCAGATTGCCCAGGGGTTTCAGCGTCACCCCCGACCCTTCCAGCGCCGCCTCGATCCTTGCAATCTCATCGGCGGTATGAAGCCAGGGATCAAAGCCCACCAACCCGGCGGTCAGATGATCGCGCAGCCAGTCGCCCGGCTTGACCTCGGGCCAGGGCACGGGCGTGAAATGGGCCAGATCGACCTGACCCTTGACCTGCGTGCGATAGCGCCCGTCGATGAAGACGCCTGCGCGGTCCATCAGCGCGATGCAGAACCCCGCCGAGCCGGTAAACCCGGTCAGCCATTGCAACCGCTCGTCGCGCGCCGCGACATATTCGCCCTGATGCACATCGGCGCGCGGAATGAGGAAGCCCTGCACGCCCTCGCGCGCCATCTCGGCCCGCAGGGCAGCCAGACGGGCAGGGCCCTGGGCCGGGTTCGCCAGGCTGTCAAAGGTCTGAAACATCGCGCACCTGCATCTTGATGAAAATATCCTCGGGGTGAATTGGCTGAAAGGCCAAGAGGGGGGCGAGCCCCCCTTACCCCACCTTGCGTCCCATCGCGCGGTCGCGCTTGCGCGGATCGCTTTCGAACAGCCCGGCCAGTTGCTCGGTCATCGCCCCCGCCAGTTGCTCGACATCGGTGATCGTCACCGCGCGCTGGTAATAGCGCGTCACATCGTGGCCGATGCCGATGGCGATCAGTTCCACCGCGCGTTTGCGTTCGACCATCGCGATCACGTCGCGCAGGTGCTTTTCCAGAAAGTTCGCCGGATTGACCGACAGGGTGCTGTCATCGACCGGGGCGCCATCGGAAATCACCATCAGGATCTTGCGGGCCTCTTGCCGCCGCATCATCCGCCGATGCGCCCATTCCAGCGCCTCGCCGTCGATGTTTTCCTTCAAGAGCCCTTCCTTCATCATCAGCCCCAGATTGGGCCGCACGCGCCGCCACGGCGAATCGGCGGATTTATAGATGATGTGGCGCAGATCGTTCAGGCGTCCGGGCTGTTGCGGGCGGCCCTGCGCCAGCCAGCGTTCGCGGCTTTGGCCGCCCTTCCAGGCGCGCGTGGTAAAGCCCAGAATCTCGACCTTGACCGAGCAGCGCTCCAGCGTGCGGGCCAGAACATCGGCGCAGATCGCCGCGATCGAGATCGGGCGCCCGCGCATCGAGCCGGAGTTGTCCAGAAGCAGCGTCACGATCGTGTCGCGAAACTCGGTATCCTTTTCCTGCTTGAACGACAGCGGAGTCGTGGGGTTGGCCACGACGCGCGCCAGGCGCCCTGCGTCCAGCGTGCCCTCTTCCAGATCGAACAGCCAGGACCGGTTCTGCTGAGCCTGCAGGCGGCGCTGCAATTTGTTGGCCAGCCGTGACACCGCCCCTTTCAGCGGCTCCAATTGCTGGTCCAGATAGGCGCGCAACCGTTCCAGCTCGGCCGGCTCGGCCAGTTCTTCGGCCGGCTCGGCCAGTTCTTCGGCCTTGATTTCCTCATCGAAATCCGTGGTATAGACGGTATAGTTCGGGTCGGCATCGGAAT
>JANMJC010000614.1:0-2540 GCA_031371185.1 Paracoccaceae bacterium
CCACTTCGACCCGCGCCGGATTGGTCAGGAAGGTGTTGGTGATCCGCTCGATCTCGGGCGCCATGGTGGCCGAGAAGAACAGCGTCTGGCGGGTAAAGGGCGTCAGTTGGAAGATGCGTTCGATATCGGGGATGAACCCCATGTCCAGCATGCGGTCGGCCTCGTCGACCACCATGATCTGCACGCCGGTCAACAACAGCTTGCCGCGCTCGAAATGGTCCAACAGGCGGCCCGGCGTGGCGATCAGCACGTCAACGCCGCGATCAATCAGCTTGTCCTGCTCGCCAAAGGACACGCCGCCGATCAAGAGCGCCTTGGTCAGCTTGGTGTATTTGGCACAGGTTTCGAAGTTCTCGGCAACCTGGGCGGCCAGTTCGCGGGTCGGTGCCAGCACAAGGCTGCGCGGCATCCGGGCGCGGGCGCGGCCCTGACCCAGAAGCGTCACCATCGGCAGCACGAAACCGGCCGTCTTGCCGGTGCCGGTCTGGGCGATGCCCAGAACGTCGCGACCTTCAAGGGCGGGCGGAATGGCCTGAACCTGGATCGGGGTGGGGATTTCATAGCCGGCTTCCGCCACAGCTTGAAGAACGCGCGGGTCAAGCGCGAGATCGGAGAATTTGGTCATAGGCGTCCTTGGTTGCGGATTCGGTCCGCTGTGTTGAATGGGACGCTGCAGTTTCCGGGCGTCCCGGCGTCAGTTCTCCAGATAAGAACCTTTCGGGGCCGTAGCGGAAATATCGGTTGGGGTCAATGGTGGCTGAGCCCGCCACACCGGCAAAGGCCCGAACGCGGCGGCTGGCGTGCCGGGGCTTTGTGAAAAGGGCGTGAATTCCACCGCGATTGCGGCCGGGCTGGAAAACTCGGACTGGTGGCCCGACGCCGCAGCGCGCAGAGCTTGGATATTGACCCGAACCGCGGCCCCGATTTTCATAGCCCCCTTTCCCGGAGAAAACCCATGAAACGCCTGTTCCTGGCTTTGCCTTTGCTGTCGTTGCCCGCCTTCGCCCAAGAGGTTTCGCCAACCGAGATCACCTTTACCGCAACCTCGCCAACCCGTGACTACGGCCTGTTTCTGGTCGCGGGCGTGGGCGAGGGCGATTGTTCTTTGACCCGCTATCTGGTGCTGGGCGACGGGGTCGAGGCGATTTCCCCGCCCATGGCTTCGGGCGAAAGCACGGTCCTGCCCTTGGGACATGGATTTGCCTTGGGCGACCATGCCCTGTCCTTGTCGGCCGTCGGATGCGCCTTGCCCCCTGTCGCGACGCGGCTGGTGATCTTGAACCAGTCCTCACCCAGCCACAGCCGCGCGCCGCAAGTTCGCGCAACGCTCACCGCGGGAAAGTAGGCGGATGCAGAGCCCGCGCTGTCAGACCATCATTTCCTTGGTCGCGGTCAGCTTCAGCGCCGGATAGTCGCGCTCGACCCGGTCGATGTCCCACTTCAGCCGGGTCAGGAAGACCGTGTCGCCGTCGCTGTCGACCGCGATATGACCCTTGTTGACGTTGACCAGCTTGTCCATCTCGGGTTTTGGCCCGGAAATCCAGCGGGCCGAGGTGAACTGGCTGGGCTCGAACCGCACCGGCAGGGAATATTCCTGTTCGATCCGGCTGGCCAGAACCTCGAACTGCAAGGCCCCCACGACGCCCACGATATAGCCCGACCCGATCATCGGCTTGAACACCTTGGCCGCGCCCTCTTCGGCGAACTGCATCAGGGCCTTTTCCAGATGCTTGGCCTTCATCGGGTCCATCGCGCGCACGCCCTGCAACAATTCGGGGGCAAAGGACGGGATGCCGGTGAAATGCAGCATCTCGCCCTCGGTCAGCGCATCGCCGATGCGCAACTGGCCGTGGTTGGGAATGCCGATGATGTCTCCTGCCCAGGCCTCTTCGGCCAACTCGCGGTCGGCGGCCAGAAACATAACCGGATTGGCCACGGCCATCGGCTTTCTGGTGCGCACATGGGTCAGCTTCATGCCGCGTTCGAAATGCCCCGAGGCCAGGCGCACAAAGGCCACCCGGTCGCGGTGCTTGGCGTCCATGTTGGCCTGAACCTTGAAGACAAAGCCCGCAACCGTGCCCTCTTCGGCATGCACCAGCCGTTCGGTGGCCTTTTGCGGCTGCGGTTCGGGGCCATATTCGCCCATCCCGTCCATCAGTTCGCGGACCCCGAAAGAGTTGATCGCGGACCCGAACCAGATCGGCGTCATATGGCCTTCCAGAAAGGCCCGACGGTCGAAGGCGGGCAAGAGTTCGCGCGCCATTTCAATCTCTTCGTGGAACTTCTTCAACAGGTCCGCCGGCACATGTTCGGCCAGCCTGGGGTCATTCATGCCGTCGATCTTGATGGATTCCGCCACCTTGTTGCGGTCGGCCCGGTCCATGATCTCCAACCGGTCGTGCAGCAGGTCATAGGCGCCGACAAAGTCGCGGCCCACCCCGATCGGCCAGCTTGCCGGGGTCACGTCGATCGCCAGATTTTCCTGAATCTCGTCGATGATTTCAAAGGTGTCGCGGCTTTCGCGGTCCATCTTGTTGCAG
>JANMJC010000054.1:0-1741 GCA_031371185.1 Paracoccaceae bacterium
GGGGCCTCGCCGAACCGCGCCCTGGCCCGCTCGAACAACGCCTGGGTCGCGAGCGCGGTGAGCGGCGTGTGCTCCGACGGCTTCCACACACACGAGTCGCCGCAGACCAGGGCCAGGGCCGCGTTCCAGGCCCAGACCGCGACCGGGAAGTTGAAGGCCGAAATGACCAGCACCGGGCCCAGCGGCTGCCAGGTCTCGCGCATGTGGTGGCCGGGCCGCTCGCTGGCGAGGGTCAGGCCGTAGAGCTGGCGCGACAGGCTGACGGCGAAGTCGCAGATGTCGATCATCTCCTGCACCTCGCCGAGACCCTCGGACACGATCTTGCCGGCCTCGAGCGTGACGAGGCGGGCGAGGTCGTCCTTCGACGCGCGCAGCTCCTCGCCCAGCAGCCGGACCAGTTCGCCGCGGCGCGGGGCGGGCACGCGCTTCCAGACGTGGAAGGCCGCGACCGAGCGGGCGGCCACGCCGTCGACGTCGGCGGTCGGGACCAGAGATCCGGCGCTGGAGCCGTCGATCGGCGAACGCACAACCAGCGTACCGCCGGTCAGTTCGGCTTTGGTCAGGCCAGCGGCCTTGAGGATCTCGTCGTGGGTCATGTCAGTCTCCCTTGGTGACGGTGCCGCGCTGGTCTTCCATTCCCATGGAGACCAGAAGCGGTGCTGTTTGTTGCTGTGTCTGGAAATCGGTCTTGGACCGCATGTTGCGCCAATCCGACAGGATCAGCGATTGCGCCACGGCCCCGCCCAGCGTGGTGCCGGGGCCGGTGATGATGAAGAGATCGGGCGCGAATTCGCGCGCCGCGATGCGGATGGCCCGGGTGAAGTCGTAAGGCTCCGTCACCTGATGGCCCAGAGTATAGTCCCAGAGCGCGGCGGTATCGCTGGACCCCGGCCACCAGATATGGCCGCGCCCGTCGATCATCGGCAGTTTCGGCTGCCCGAACAGCGACGGCAAAAGCCGCGCCCGGCCCTTTTCGGCGACAGGTGCCTGCAGGGCCGAATGGAAGCCCGCGTGATTGGCCAGCCGCATCGGGAATCGACCCTGCACCTGCGGAACTGCCGCTTCGAACGCCTTCAACCCGTCGTCATTGCCGGCCAGAACCAGCATGCCGCCAAGGTCGATGGACAGCACCAGCACATGCCCGGCCCGCGCGCCGATGTCCGCGACCTGCGCCAGCAGCCCGGCCTTTTTCGCGGCGTCCGGTGCCCAGTCCTCGCCGAGGAACGGATAGATGAGCTGGCCGCCGATCAGGCTTTCCTGCATCAGCGTGCCCATGGTGTTGACCACCTCGAACCCGGCTTCGGCGGTCAGCGCGCCCCCGCAGGCCAGCGTCGAATACCAGCCCATCGAATTCCCGGTCACCGCCACCACATCGATCTTCGCCGCATCAATCGCCCGGAAATCCCCCAGCGTCGCCGCATAGATCAGCGCACTGGCATTGTCGCCCCGCGTGTGTTTGGCCACCGAATAGGTGGCGGCGCCGTCAAGCGCGGTCAGGGTTTCCTGTCCCAGCCCGGCGCGGGTGGCATCAAAACTGGCCAGCAGCGCGCGGTCGGCGAAATGCCGGGCCAGATAGCCAAGCTCGGCCTTGGTATAGGTGCCCCGGCCGGGGCAGATGACAACGGCGGTCTTGCGGGTCATTTCCCACCCCCGATCAGGGTCTTTGCGGTGGAATAGACACTGTCCGCCGATGGCATGGTCGCGGCA
This sequence comes from Paracoccaceae bacterium, assembly GCA_031371185.1. Taxonomy (GTDB): domain Bacteria; phylum Pseudomonadota; class Alphaproteobacteria; order Rhodobacterales; family Rhodobacteraceae; genus CAIYZT01. The sequence goes on from JANMJC010000054.1 coordinate 1,708, forward strand.
TAGGCGGGGCCAGTGGCGATGAAACTGTCCTCCG
>JANMJC010000064.1:0-2072 GCA_031371185.1 Paracoccaceae bacterium
GTCGATGGGCTGGCGGCGATGGCTGCGGCTTGGACCGAGGGCGGGGTTTTGTGGCTGCGGCCCTTGCTTAGTGCCTCACGCGAGGAGTTACGATCGTATCTGCGGGGGTTGGGGGTGTTTTGGGTCGACGACCCGTCCAACGATAATGACCGGTTCGAGCGGGTTCGGGTGCGCAAGGCGCTGACGGGGTTGCAGGATCTGGGGCTGACGGCGGAGCGTTTGGCCGAGGTGGCGGGGCATCTGGCGGATGCTCGGGCGGCGTTGGAGCGGGTTGCAGCGGAGGCGTTTGCCCGCGTTGCCGTGGCTATGGGACCCGCGCTGCGGCTGGATGCGGCGGCTTTGGCCGGTGAAGCGGTCGAGGTGCAGCGGCGGGTGATCGGTTTGGTGATCGCGCATCTGGCGCCAGCGGCCTATGCGCCGCGCGGTGCGGCGGTTCAAAGTTTTTTGGCGCGGGTGCTGGCGGGGCAGGATGCGACCTTGGCCGGTGTGCGGTTTCAGGTGACGCGCACGGGGGCCTGGGTGTACCGCGAGGCTAAGGCGGGCGACCCTTGGGAGGGGCGATGGCGGATTGTGGGCCATGCGCCTGATGGTGCGGAAATCCGGCCCTTGGGTGAGGGCATCGCGTTGTGCAAGGGCTGGCGTGACACGGGTTTGCCAAGGGCGGCGTTGCTGACCAGCCCGGCGCTGTGGCTCGGCGATACGCTGATCGCGGCACCGCATGCCGGTTTCGGCCAAGGTTACAGCGCCATTTCGCTTTTCCCTGCGGCACGTTTGCATCATTGTGCCTTATCGCATTGAACCGGCCTTACGAAAGTCTATCTTGTGGGCCAAGGACTGTACTGACAATGGCTGCGCGGCCGATCGGTCGTGCGTAAGGGAGTTTGTTCGTGGGTAATGCTCGCAACATCGCATTTTGGGTTGTTCTGCTTTTGCTGGTTCTGGCACTGTTCCAGATGTTCAACAGCAGCGCCGGGATGACGACGCAGACGGTGCCATATTCCGACTTTATCGCGCGGGTCGATGCCGGCGACGTAAAGGCGGTCGAACTGGACGGTGAAAAGGTTCGGATCACCGCCAAGGATGGCACGCAATACATGACGATCCGCCCGCAGGGCGAGCAGGTCACCGACAAGCTGATCGGCAAGGGTGTGATCGTGCAGGCCAAGGCGCAGGAGCAGTCGGGTCTGCTGACCGTGATCCTGTCCTATCTGCCGTTCCTGCTGCTGATCGGCGTGTGGATTTACTTCATGAACCGGATGCAGGGTGGCGGCAAAGGCGGTGCGATGGGCTTTGGCAAGTCGCGCGCCAAGTTGTTGACCGAAAAGCAGGGCCGCGTGACGTTTGACGACGTGGCCGGCATTGACGAGGCGAAAGAGGAACTTGAGGAGATCGTGGAATTCTTGCGCAATCCGCAGAAGTTCTCGCGGTTGGGTGGGAAGATTCCCAAAGGGGCGCTGCTGGTTGGTCCGCCCGGTACAGGTAAGACGCTGCTGGCCCGCGCGATCGCGGGTGAAGCTGGTGTGCCGTTCTTTACCATTAGCGGTTCGGATTTCGTCGAGATGTTCGTGGGCGTCGGCGCGAGCCGCGTGCGCGACATGTTCGAGCAGGCAAAGAAGAACGCGCCGTGCATCATCTTCATCGACGAAATCGACGCCGTCGGCCGTTACCGTGGCGCAGGCCTCGGCGGTGGTAATGACGAGCGCGAGCAGACGCTGAACCAGCTTCTGGTCGAGATGGACGGGTTCGAGGCGAACGAGGGTGTCATCATCATCGCCGCCACCAACCGCAAGGATGTGCTGGACCCCGCCCTGCTGCGTCCGGGCCGCTTCGACCGTCAGGTGGTGGTGCCCAACCCCGACGTGGTCGGCCGCGAGAAGATCCTGCGCGTGCACATGCGAAACGTGCCGCTGTCGTCGGACGTGGAGGTCAAGACCATCGCCCGCGGCACGCCGGGCTTCTCCGGCGCCGACTTGGCCAACCTGATCAACGAAGCCGCCTTGATGGCCGCGCGCCGCAACAAGCGCATAGTCACCCAGGGCGAGTTCGAAGACGCCAAGGACAAGGTGATGATG
>JANMJC010000068.1:0-10545 GCA_031371185.1 Paracoccaceae bacterium
GAATGTCCCAGCAGGCAATCTCAAGCCCAGCAAAGGCCCCCATGACGGTGGGGTCGGGCCGTTGCGTGAACCCCGAGGAATAGACCCTGCGGAACATCAGCTCCAGGTTTTCGGGGTTTTCGCCCAGCATGTGGCGGTCGAACACATCCTCGATCACCGCGATCATCGCCTTGGGCCCCACGGTCGAGGCATAGCACTCGCCGTAGCCTACGATGCCATCCTCGGTGGTGATCTTTGGAAAGATCCAGTAGCGCCCCCCCCAACCGGGGGCTGGCGGGGCCACGACGAAGATTTCAAGGTCCTTGAGTTTCATGGGGGCACCCTCCGCGTTGGCGCAGAGGTTCGGGCTAGACGGCGGATTTCTCGCGCGGGCTGGCGACAAAGACTATCACGCCAGCGACCATCAGAACCGCCGCCAGCAGGAAGGGCGCGCCGGGGAAATAGACCGGGGCATCGGGGGCCGAAAAGACCCCGAAGACCCAGGTCATCACCAGAGGGGCGAGGATCATCGCCAGGGCATTGATCGAGGTCAGGATGCCCTGCAATTCGCCTTGCTGATCCTGCGGCGTGGCGCGGCTGCAAAGCGCCTGCAAGGCCGGCCCGGTGACGCCACCCAGGGCCGAAATCGGGGTCGTCACCAGTGCCAGGAGCCCCGAGGTGTTGAAGGCCAGAAAGGAATAGGTCACGGTTTCGACGCCAAAGCCGCCCAGAACCGTGCGCCATTCTCCGAATCGGCGAATGACCGGGCCCACCAGCAGCCCCTGCACCAGCGCCATGCAGATCCCGAAACTGGCCAGGGACAGGCCGATCCACTGGGCGTTCCAGCCGTAGGCTTCCTTGCAGAAATAGGACCAGACCGAGGGCCAGACGTTGAAGGTCAGGGCATAGATGAAGGTGACCAGCAACAGAACCTTCAGCCCGGGCAGACGCCGGATCGCCGCAAAGGAGGCCAGGGGATTGGCCCGCGCCAGCGAAAACGGACGACGTTTATCGGGCGCCAGGCTTTCAGGAACCACGAAATAGCCAAAGGCGAAATTGGCCGCTGCAAGCCCGGCCGCGATCCAGAACGGTGCGCGCGGGTCGATCCCGGCGACCAGACCGCCCAGGATCGGCCCGGCGATAAAGCCTATGCCAAAGCCCGCGCCCATCAGGCCAAAGCGCTTTGCCCGCTCGTCCGGGGTGGAAATGTCGGCGATATAGGCGTTGGCGGTGGAATGGGTGGCCGCCGCGATCCCTGCGATGCTGCGCGCGACCAGAAGCACCCAAACCGACCCGGTCAGCGCCATCACAACGTAATCGGCGCCCATGACGGCCAATGAAATCAACAGGATGGGGCGGCGGCCAAAGCGATCTGACAGGTTGCCGATGATGGGGCCGAACAGGAATTGCATGACCGCGAACGAGGCGGTTATCACGCCGCCCCAAAGCGCGGCCTGCGACACGCTGGCATGGGTCACATCCATCATCAGATCGGGCATGACGGGAAAGATCAGCCCGATGCCGATGGCGTCCAGCGTCACGGTCATCAGAATGAAGGTCAGGGCAAGGTTTGGGGTGCGGGACGGCATGGCGACCTTTGAACGGCAAAACGCGGACCCTAGTCAGCGCCGCGCCGGAGTCAAGCGGGCGGGGCCGGGAAGGGGCCCTGAACATGACCAATCGAGCGCAGAAAATCCTGCAGCAGGGCGGCAAAGGCCCGCGGCTGGTCCAACATCGGCAAATGACCCGCGCCCCGGATCAGTTCAAACCGCGCGCCCCGGATCAGATCGGCGGTTTCGCGCACCAGATCGGGCGGCGTCGTGGCGTCGTTGGCCCCCGCGATGACAAGTGTCGGCAGCGTCAGCGTGGCGGTGGTGGTGTAGAAATCGGCCCCCGCAATCGCCGCCGCACAGCCGATCCAGCCCTGCGGATCGCTGGCCAGCAGCATGTCCCGCAGCCTCGGCATCACCGGACTGTCGCGCCATTTGCGGCCCAGCATCCGCTCCAGCGCGCCGGGGGCATAGGCCTGAAGGCCGTCGCGGGCGACCTCGGCGCTGCGCTGCGCCCACAGGGCCGGGCTGCCGATCTTGGCGGCGGTATTGGACAGCACCAGCGCGCGCACCAGATCCAGCCGCTTGATCGCCAGACCCTGCGCCACAAGCCCGCCCAAGGACACGCCCACCACCACGGCATCCTTGATCGCGAAATGATCCATCAGCTTTTCGGTGTCGCGGATCAGCGCCCCCATCGCATAGGGCGGTTCTGGCACATCCGACCGCCCATGCCCGCGCAGATCGAACCGCAGGATCCGGTTGTGGGGCAGGGCAGCGGTCAGCGCATCCCACAGGGTCAGGTCAAGTCCGAGCGCGTGGATCAGCACGATGGGCGGTGCATCCGGCGGCCCCGGGATTTCGGCGTTCAGCCGCAAAGTGTCGAAGTAGATCAACGGCATGTCGGGAAAACTCAATAATCCGGGAATTTAAGGACCATATATGGCGTCGAAATGTTCGAATTTATCAAGACGCAAATCGCTCCAGCGCCGTCTTGAAGACGGTTGGGTCCACATTTCCGCCGGAACCGACCACAATCACCGTCTGGGGCAGGTCGGGGCGGAACAAAGCGGCGGCCAGTGCCACCGCCCCGCCCGGCTCCAGCACGATGCGCAGGTGGGCAAAGGCCAGTACCATGGCGCGCAGGGCCTCGTCCTCGCTGACAACAAGGCCCGGACCGCAGAAGCGCTGCAGGATCGGAAAGGTCAGATCGCCCGGTTGCGGGGTGACGATGGCATCGCACAGCGACCCCGAAGTGCGCGTGTTGCGCTGGATGCTTCCGGCCGCCAAAGAGCGGGCGACATCGTCAAACCCGGCAGGCTCGGCCGGTCGGATGACAAAGTGCGGCGCGGCGTCGGACAGGGCAAGGGCGATGCCCGCCGTCATGCCGCCTCCGCCGCAACAGGTGATGACGGTGGCCTTGGTGACCCCCGCCGCGCGCGCCTGATCGGCGATTTCCAGACCGATGGAGCCTTGGCCAGCGATGACCTGCGCGTCGTCAAAGGGTTTGATCAAGGTCAGCCCGCGACGCTGCGCCAGATCGGCTCCCAAGGCGTCACGGTCAGCGGTTGTACGATCGTACAAGATTACTTCCGCCCCGTAAGCTCTTGTATTTTCTATTTTCACCATGGGCGCGTCGGCGGGCATCAAGACCACCGATGCCACACCATGCTGCGACGCTGCCAGCGCCACCCCCTGCCCGTGATTGCCCGAGGAATAGGCCAGAACCCCTTTGGCGCGCAGGGCAGGGTCCAGTGCCGAAACCGCCGCCCATGCTCCGCGATATTTGAAGCTGCCGGTCCATTGCAGGCATTCCGCCTTGACGAAGACCCGCCGCCCGGCCAGCCGGTCCAGCAAGGGCGCGTTCAGCAACGGGGTCAGGCGGGCATGGCCCCGCAGTCGCTCGGCAGCGGCGCGGATCAGGGCAATGTCGGTCACGACAGGGCCGCGACAAAAGCCTGCACGGCGTTCAGGCTGGCCTCCTCGTCCAGAAAGGGCACATGGCCACGGTCGGCAACTTCGGCAAAGATCATGTCAGGCCGGCGACGCCGCATCGCCTCTGCGGTCTGCACCGACAGAAGGTCCGAGTTCTGCCCCCGGATCAGCGCCAGAGGCAGGCCGGCGGTGGCATCGAACAGCGGCCAAAGATCCACCGGGGGCCCGTCGAAAGCTGCCAGAAACGCCGCCCGCAACGCGGGGTCGTAGTTGATCTTCAGCCCGTCCTCGGTTTCGACATAGTGCTTTTCAACTTCGGCGCGCCAGCGTTCCGGGCGGACATTGGCAAATCCCGCCATGACAACGGGCAGTTTCGCCGCCATCTCGTCAAAGCTGCGGGCCCCGGGATTGCGCCCGACATAGGCCGAAATCCGGTCCAGCCCGGGACGGTGAATTTCGGGACCGACATCGTTCAGGCACAGGCCCAGAAGGCGGTCGCGGGCATGGGCTGCCAGCACCATGCCGATCAGCCCCCCGCGCGAGGTGCCCAGCACCGCAACCCGGCTCAGGCCCAGATGATCCAGCAGGTCCAGCACGTCGCGCGCCTCTTGCGCCACGGTATAGGTGGCGGCCCCGGTCCACTGGCTGGCGCCCCGGCCGCGATAATCCATCCGGATCAACCGCAGGCCGGTCAGATGGGGGGCGACATAGTCGAAATCGGCCATGGTGCGGGTCAGGCCCGGCAGGCACAGCAGGGGCAGACCCTGTCCGGTGGCGCTGAACGCCAGCCGCGTGCCGTCGGATGTGGTGAAAACATCATGCATTCCGGGTCGACCCTGTCCTTGTGCAACGCGCGCAGACTGGCAGAGGCGCGGCCGAAGGGAAACCCCCCCGCACCTTGGCCGGACAGGGGCAGCACCACCCCGGAACCGCCGGCGCGCTTGCAGCCGGGCCCTGTGGGGACTAAGGGATCGGGAGCAGGGCAAAGGATGGATCGGCATGGCGGGCGAGGTCGAAGAGCGGGCGAAATCCAGACGTGTCGGGGCGCTTGGCGGGCTGTGGCCCTTCATCCGGCCCTATCGCTCGATGGTCGCGCTGGCCCTTGTCGCCCTGATCGTGACCGCCTCGGTGGCGCTGGTGATGCCGATCGCGGTGCGGCACGTTGTCGATGGCTTTGGCACCGGAGATCTGAGCCTGCTGGACACCTATTTCGGCGCGGCTCTTGGGGTTGCGGCGCTTTTGGCGCTTGGCACCGGGGTCCGCTATTACTTCGTGACCCGCTTGGGAGAGCGGGTCGTGGCCGACATCCGCCGCGCGCTGTTTGACCGCGCCGTCAGCATGAGCCCGGCCTATTTCGAGCGTTTGATGACCGGCGAGGTTCTAAGCCGGATCACCACCGACACCACCACGCTGATCTTGTCGGTGATCGGATCGTCGGTCTCGGTTGCGCTGCGCAATGTGCTGATGCTGGCAGGCGGGCTGGCCCTTCTGGCGCTGACCTCGGTCAAGTTGACCGGGCTGGTCCTGCTGATCGTGCCCGCCATCATCGTGCCGATCGTGGTTCTGGGCCGCAAACTGCGCATCCTGGGCCGCGAAAATCAGGACTGGATCGCCAATTCCTCGGGCAAGGCGTCCGAAGCGCTCAGTTCGGTGCAGACGGTGCAGGCCTATACCCACGAGGCGCTGACCAAGGCCGACTTTGCCCAGGTGACTGAAAAGGCCTTTGAGTCGGCGCGGCAGCGCATCGGAACGCGGGCGGTCATGACAATGATCGTGATCTTTCTGGTCTTCGCCGGAGTGGTCGGCGTCTTGTGGATGGGTGCGCGCGATGTGCGGTCGGGCACAATGTCGCCGGGCGCCTTGGTGCAGTTCCTGATCTATGCCGTCATGGTGGCGGGGGCGGTGGGCGCGCTGTCGGAAATCTGGGGCGAATTGCAGCGCGCGGCCGGGGCCACCGAGCGGCTGATCGAGATGCTGGGGGCCGACGACACGGTCAAGGACCCGGCCCGCCCACAAAGCCTCGCCCGCCCGGTCCGGGGCGAGATCCGTTTTGACAACGTCGTGTTCAACTATCCCGCACGTCCGGGCCACAGGGCGTTGAACGGCATCAGCCTGACGGTACGCCCGGGCGAAACCGTAGCGCTGGTCGGCCCTTCGGGGGCAGGCAAATCGACGGTTCTGCAACTGCTGATGCGGTTTTATGACCCGCAATCGGGCAGTATCCTGCTGGATGGGGTGGACCTGCGGAACATGGCCCGCGACGACTTCCGCAGATCCATGGCGCTGGTGCCGCAGGACCCGGTGGTTTTCGCCACTTCCGCGCGCGAAAACATCCGCTTTGGCCGCCCGGGGGCCAGCGATGCCGAGGTCGAAGCCGCCGCCGCCGCCGCCGCCGCGCATGACTTCATCACCGCCCTGCCCGAAGGCTATGACAGCTATCTGGGCGAACGCGGCGTGATGCTGTCGGGCGGGCAAAAGCAGCGCATCGCCATCGCGCGGGCGATCCTGCGCGATGCGAGCGTCTTGTTGCTGGACGAGGCCACTTCGGCGCTGGATGCCGAAAGCGAGCGACTGGTGCAGCAGGCGGTCGAGAAGCTGGGGCAGGGGCGCACCTTGCTGGTGGTGGCGCATCGGTTGGCCACGGTCAAGAAGGCCGACCGGATACTGGTGTTCGACGAGGGCCGCATTGTGGCGACCGGCACCCATGAGGCGCTGGTGGCCGAGGCCGGGCTTTACGCGCGGCTGGCGCAGTTGCAGTTCATGCAGGGCAATGATCCGGACTGACGCGGCGTCACGTCGCATGCGGCGGACCCGCCTCGCGGAATTTTCTTGGCCACCCGGCAAAACTTCATGGCATAGTTGAGAAAAGCCGGAAACGTCGGGGAGGGCGCATGGGAAATTTTCAGTCGATCGAGGACTCGCGGGCGATGGCCGCCGAGATGCCCTTTGCAGAGCGTGGCCTGCCCACAACGATCTATGATTTTCTGTCCCGGACCCGTTCTGCCCATGGAACCCGTCCGGCCGTCACCTTTCAGTTGATGTCGGACCCCCAGTCAAAGTCCGAAACCCTGACGTGGAATGCGCTTCTGGCCCGCGTGACCCAGGCCGCCAACCTGTTTCGCAAGCTTGGCATCGGCGAAAAGGATGTGGTCGCCTATGTCCTGCCCAACGCGATGGAAACCGTGGTGACCCTGCTCGGCGGAGCCGTGGCCGGCATCGTGAACCCGATCAATCCCTTGCTGGAACCCGAACAGATCAGCGCCATTCTGCGCGAGACCGGGGCAAAGGTCGTGGTGACGCTGAAGGCCTTTCCCAAGACCGAACTGCCGCAGCGCGTGGCCGAGGCGGTGCGCCATGCGCCCTCGGTCAAGACCGTGGTCGAGGTCGATCTGGTGCGCAGTCTGGGCGGGGCAAAGCGGTTCATCGTGCCCTTTATCCGGCCAAAGAACCCCGTGGTCCATTCGGCAAACGTGATTGATTTCAACCGCGAATGCGACAGGATGCCCGCCGACGCCCTGACCTTTCCCGACCCCAAGGCCGACCGTATCGCAGCCTATTTCCATACCGGGGGCACCACGGGCATGCCCAAGGTGGCGCAGCATCTGGCCTCGGGGATGATCTATAACGGCTGGCTTGGGTCGCAGTTGTTGTTCCGCGAGACCGACGTGCTGATGTGCCCCTTGCCGCTGTTTCACGTCTTTGCCGCCTATCCGGTGCTGATGTCGGTGATCGGATCGGGCGCGCATGTGCATTTTCCCACCCCGGCCGGCTATCGCGGCGAGGGGGTGTTCGACAATCTGTGGAAACTGGTCGAACGCTGGAAGGTGACCTATCTGATCACCGTGCCGACCGCCCTTTCCGCGCTGATGCAGCGCCCGATCAAGTCGGATATCAGCACGCTGCGCGGCGCGTTTTCGGGGTCAGCACCCTTGCCGCTGGAACTGTTCAACCGGTTTGAAAAGGCCACAGGAATCAAGATCATCGAAGGCTACGGCATGACCGAGGCCACCTGCCTTATCTCGGTCAATCCGCCCCATGGCAACAAGAAGATCGGCTCTGTCGGTCTGCCCTTCCCCTACACCGACCTGCGCATCCTGATGACCGACGGCGCGGGCGGATTCCGCGATTGCGCTGTCGACGAGATCGGAGAGATCTGCGTGTCCAATCCCGGGGTCTTTGCGGGCCAGACCTATACCGAGGCCGCCAAGAACAAAGACCTCTTTGTGGACGGGCGATTCTTGCGCACCGGCGATCTGGGGCGGCTGGACGCCGAGGGCTATCTTTATATCACCGGGCGCGCCAAGGACCTGATCATTCGCGGCGGCCACAACATCGACCCCGCGCTGATCGAAGAGGCGCTGATGGGGCATCCGTCGGTTGCCTTCGTGGGCGCCATCGGTCAGCCCGATGCCCATGCCGGAGAACTGCCCTGCGCCTATGTCGAACTGGTCGCGGGCAAGACCGTGACCATCGACGATCTCATGGCCTATGCCACCACCCATATCCATGAACGCGCGGCCCAGCCGAAATATCTGGAAGTGTTGGCCGAATTGCCGAAAACCGCCGTCGGCAAGGTGTTCAAGCCCGATCTGCGCAAGCGGGCCATTCGCCGCATCTATGACGAGGCACTGGTCGCCGCCAAACTGCCGGTCCGGGTGGCCGAAGTGGTGGAGGACAAGAAGCGTGGGCTTGTGGCCCGGCTGGAGCGGTCTGCGAGCGTCGAGGATTCGGCCGTTCAAGCGGTTCTTGGCCAGTTTTCGCAGGCATGGGATTGGGTCAGCCCGCCGAAATAGTCTGCCCGGGGCCGCCAGCAAGGGCTAAAATCTTGCGTCCGGGCAGAATTTTTTCTTGGCGTGATCCGCAGTCTGCGACAAGGTTGCTGCACATCCGATCCCGGGGGAGGTTCTTCATGACGTTTTCAAAGCTCGTTTCAGGTGTGCTTGTTCTGGCCGGTCCGGCCAGCTTTGCGGCCACGATGGCCGGGGCCGAAGCCTCGTCGCAATCTCTGTACAGCCACAAGAACTGGGAGGTCGAATTCGTCACCTTCGACGATGGCACCGTCGCCTGTCTGGCCGAGGTGGATGCCACCACCGACAGTTTTACGATCTGGACCTATCCCGACACCTCGGTGCGGCTGCAGTTCTATTCCACCTCGTGGGATTTTGGCGACACCGGGGAAACTGCCGACCTTCAGGTGCAGGTCGACCGGCGCGGGCCCTGGAACCTGAACGCCGCCGAATTGTACCTGAATTCCGTGCTGTTCACCCTGCCCGACAATGATACGGCGGTGGATTTCCTGCTGGAAATTGCGGGCGGCAATCGTCTGTACCTGCGGTCGGACACCGGCGAAGACGTGATCGACTATTCCCTGGCGGGCTCGCATGCGTCGATGTCGGCGATGATCGACTGCGGCAACGCGATTGCGGGCGACGGCAATCCGTTCAACTGAACCGGGCTACAGGGTTTCGGTGTCCAGCCAGATGGTCACCGGCCCGTCGGTGTTCAAAGCCACATCCATGTCGGCGCCGAACCGGCCGTTGGCCACGCGGATGCCCTGCGCGGCGACCCGGGCGCTGAATTCTTCGTACAGCCGCTTGCCCACCTCGGGCGATGCGGCGGTGGAAAAGCCGGGCCGGTTGCCGCGCAGATCGGCTGCCAGGGTGAACTGGCTGACAATCAGTGCCGCGCCCCCGGTGTCCAGAAGCGACAGGTTCATCCTGGCCTGGGCGTCCTTGAAAACCCGCAGTTTGGCGATCTTGACGGCCAGCTTTTCGGCGTGGGCTTCGGTGTCGCCCTGCATGGCGCAGACCAGAATCAGAAACCCCGCCGCGATCTGGCCGATGATCTGGCCGTCTACCGACACCGACGCGGATGAGACGCGCTGAACGACCGCCCTCACAATTCGTGGCGCCAGGGCGCATCGGCCCCGGCCCGCGACACGGTGACGGCGGCGGCCCTTGTGCCAAGAGACAGGGCGGCGTCAAGTTCGGCATCGGTCACGGCGGCAAGCCGCGCCTTGCTCAGCGCGCCCGCCTCGTGCAGGGCGCACAGCGCTCCGGCGTTAAAGGTGTCGCCCGCGCCGACCGTATCGGCCACGGTCACCTGTTGCGCCGCTATAAAGCGGTTCTGCCGCGCGGTGACGGCCCGCGCGCCTGCCGCCCCCTCGGTGATGAAGACAATCCTGGGCCCCTGCGCCAGGATCTGCCGCGCCAATGCCTCGACATCCCCTGCCCCCCTTAGCCAGTGCAGGTCTTCGTCCGACAGTTTCACGATGTCGGCGCGCGCGATCATGGCCTCGATCCGCGCGCGGTAGGGGCCTTCCTTGCCCGCGATGAAACCCGGGCGGATGTTGGGGTCGATCATCGTGACGCGGGCGCTGAATTCGCGGGCCTGCAGGGCCGCATAGGTGCTGGCGGCGGGGTCGTTGACCAGGGAAATGCCGCCAAAGAACAGCGTGTCCACCTCGGGCGGAAGGTCTGGCAACTGGTCCTGTGTCAGCATCAGGCCGGCGGTGTTTTCGTCGTAAAAGGCATAGCTCGCCTGACCGTTGACCAGTTTGACAAAGGCGACAGTGGTCGGTCGCCCTGACCTTGCGCAATGGCTTGTATCGACCTTCGAGGCTTGCAGCGTTTCAGCCAGAATCTCGCCCAACATGTCGGTCGACAGCCCCGAGAAGAACGCTGACGGCGCCCCCAGACGCCCCAAGGCGATGGCGGTGTTGAACACCGCGCCGCCCGCATAGGGCGCAAAGGCGCGCTCTCCCTCGGTCGAGGTGCGCGGCAGCATGTCGATCAGAGCCTCGCCACAGCTAAGAATCATCAGGACCTCCTTGGGCTTTGTCCGACTTTACCTGAAATTTCGCTGTTAGCGCAAACAGCGGCCGGTCAAGCGGTGAAATAGGCGGCAAGGTTGGCGCGCACCCGGTCCAGCGGCGTGGCCCCGGTCAGATCGGGCACAAAGGTTTGCCCGGTGATCGCCTGATAGGCCTGAATGTAGACCTGCGATGTGGCCTCGATCATCCGGGCAGGGATTTCCGGGATCGCATCAACGTATGGATCACAGCGCGCCACCACCCAGGACC
>JANMJC010000086.1:0-1867 GCA_031371185.1 Paracoccaceae bacterium
ACCTTCCCGAAACCCGAAGAACTCTCGCCCCCCATCATCAACATGGAGGGAGTCGCGGTCGGCTACGGCGGCCCCCTCATCCTGAAAAAGCTTTCACTACGCATCGACCAGGACGACCGCATCGCCCTTCTGGGTCGCAACGGCGAGGGGAAATCCACGCTTTCCAAACTGTTGGCGGGCAAACTTCAACCTGCCGAGGGCAAATACCACCGCTCGAACAAGCTGCGGATCGGCTATTTCGCCCAACATCAGGTCGACGAGTTGCACATCGACGAGACGCCCCTGCAGCACATCCAGCGCCTGCGCCCGGCCGAGATGCAGGCCCGCCTTCGGTCCCGTCTTGCGGGGTTCGGGCTGATGGCCGATCAGGCCGATACCGTGGTCGGACGCCTGTCGGGTGGCCAGAAGGCGCGCCTGTCGCTGCTTCTGGCCACCATCGACGCGCCGCATTTGCTGATATTGGACGAACCGACCAACCACCTCGACATCGAATCGCGCGAGGCTTTGGTGACCGCCCTGACCGAATATTCCGGCGCGGTCATTCTGGTTTCCCACGACATGCACCTTCTGTCGCTGGTGGCCGACCGGCTTTGGCTGGTCAAGGGCGGCGCCGTGACCCCTTATACCGAAGATCTCGAGGCCTATCGCCGCCAGTTGCTGGCGGGCGACGACGAGGTGAAGGACACCGCGAAACCTGCTGAAAAGCCCAAGAAAATCAGTCGCGAAGAGGTTCTGGCCCTGAAGGCCGAGGTGCGCAAATGCGAGGACCGGCTGTCCAAGCTGAACGAGATGCGCGACCGTCTGGCCCGCAAGCTTGCCGACCCCGACCTGTACGATTCGGTGCGCTCTGACGAGTTGGAAACCTGGAACAAGAAATATGCCGAGATCATGGACGCCCTTGATCGCGCCGAAGCCATGTGGCTGACCGCCCAGGAAAAGCTGGAAGCGCAGGCCTAGACCGTCCGGGCTGGGTCGGCGCATTCGGGTGATCGGCGCGACGGGACGACATGGCCCCTTGGGGCGGCGGTCATTGGCACAACTCCCGCCGTTCGCACCGGGCCGGCCCGGGGGGCGCGACCAATCCCTTCCCCGCCGATCTGGCCAAACCGCGCGATCCACGTTACCAAGGTCGCATCCCATCAAGGCCCGCCCATGACAACGCATTTCCTGATCACCGCCTTCGCCACCCTGTTCGTGGTGATCGACCCGCCGGGCCTTGTGCCTCTGTTCATCGCCCTGACCCGGGGGATGAGTGCGGAGCGCCGCCGCGCCATGGCCCTGCGCGCCTGCCTGATCGCCTCGGCGCTTCTGTTGATGTTCGGGCTGGCGGGCGAATCCATTCTGGGTTTCATCGGCATCTCGATGCCGGCCTTTCGCATCGCGGGCGGCATCCTTCTGTTCCTGACCGCGCTGGACATGCTGTTCGAACGCCGCACCCAACGGCGTGAGGGCCAGACCGCAGAGCCGGACCATGATCCGTCGGTCTTTCCCCTTGCCACCCCGCTGATCGCGGGTCCGGGCGCGATTGCCTCGATGATCCTGCTGGTCGGCCAGTCCGGGCCCGGCTGGCAGGGAACCGTGTCGGTGCTGGCGCTGATGCTGGGCATGATGGCCGTAACCTATGCGTTTCTTCTGGCCTCGCCGCCGATGGAGCGGATGCTGGGCCGCACCGGAACCATCGTCATCACCCGGCTTCTGGGCATGCTGCTGGCCGCTTTGGCGGTGCAATTCGTGATCGACGGGGTCAAGGGGACGGGGTTGATCTGATGGACGGCGACACCACGGCGCGGCTGATCTATCTGGGGCTTCTGCTGGCGAGCTTGGCCGGGTGGGTCATGGTGGAGTATCGCAAGCGGATGGGGCAGGC
>JANMJC010000110.1:0-6184 GCA_031371185.1 Paracoccaceae bacterium
CGGCAACCCGGTGCGCGGCGCGGTTCTGGAACGCGCCGGGGCCGGCTATATCCCGCCCGGCGACTATCCGATGAGCCTTTTGGTCATCGGTGGCAGTCAGGGCGCGCGCGTGCTGTCGGAACTGGTCCCGGCGGCGGTGGCGGCCCTGCCGGAAGCGCTGCGATCGCGCCTGCGCGTGGCGCATCAGGCCCGTGACGAAGACATGGCCCGCGTGGTGCAGACCTACGAGGCCGCGGGCGTTCTGGCCGAAGTGGCGACGTTCTTTGCCGACATCCCGCGCCGCCTGTCCGAGGCACAACTGGTGATCTCGCGCGCCGGGGCCTCGTCTGTGGCCGATATCTCGGTGATCGGGCGGCCGTCGATCCTGATCCCCTATGCGCTGGCGACGGGCGACCATCAGACCGCCAATGCGGCGGGGCTGGTGGCGGCAGGCGGGGCGGTGCTTGCCCCCGAAAGCACGCTTGACGCTCGGGGGCTTTGCGCCCAGATGGCCGCAATCCTTGGTGACGAGGTCATGGCCGCCGCGATGGCGCGCGCGGCGCTGATGCAGGGGCGACCCGATGCGACGGCGCGACTGGTAGCGCTGGTGATGGGTTTGGGTGAAGGGGTGCAGGCATGAATGCAACGAAACTTCCGCTGGAACTGGGGCCGATCCACTTTGTCGGCATCGGCGGCATCGGCATGTCGGGCATTGCCGAGGTGCTGATGACGCTTGGCTACCGGGTGCAGGGGTCCGACAGCCGCGCGTCCAAGATCACCGACCGGCTGGTCGGTCTGGGGGCCGAGGTGTTCGAAGGCCAGTCAGCCTCCAATATCGGGCAGGCGGCGGTCGTGGTGATCTCGTCCGCCATCAAGAAGGGCAATCCCGAACTGGAAGAGGCGCGGCGCCGCAAATTGCCGGTGGTGCGCCGGGCCGAAATGCTGGCCGAGTTGATGCGGATGCGGTCCAACATCGCGGTGGCGGGCACCCATGGCAAGACCACGACGACGACGATGGTGGCGACCCTGCTGGACAAGGGTGGCTTTGACCCCACGGTGATCAACGGCGGCGTGATCCATGCCTACGGGTCGAACGCGCGGGCCGGGGCGGGCGAATGGATGGTGGTCGAGGCGGATGAGTCCGACGGCTCATTCAACCGCCGGCCCGCCACGATTGCGATTGTCACCAACATCGACCCCGAACACATGGAACATTGGGGCACCTTCGATGCCCTGCGCAAAGGCTTTCTGGACTTCGTGTCGAACATCCCGTTTTACGGGCTGGCGGTGTGCTGCACCGATCACCCCGAAGTGCAGGCGCTGGTCGGCCGGGTCACCGATCGCCGCGTCGTGACCTTCGGCTTCAACGCGCAGGCCGATGTGCGCGCGGTGAACCTGCGCTTTGAACGGGCGGTGGCGCATTTCGACATCCTTCTGCAGAACGAGGGCCCCGAGGCGCGGATTGACGGCTGCACGCTCCCGATGCCGGGCGATCACAACGTGTCGAACGCGCTGGCCGCCGTGGCCGTCGCCCGCCATCTGGGCATGAAACGCGATGAAATCCGCGAGGCCCTGGCGGGCTTTGCCGGGGTCAACCGCCGCTTTACCCGGGTGGCCGAAGTCAACGGCGTCACGATCATCGACGATTACGGTCACCACCCGGTGGAAATCGCCGCCGTGCTGCGCGCCGCCCGTCAAGCCATTGCTTCGGTGCCGGGCGCGCGCGTCATCGCCGTCCACCAGCCGCACCGATATACCCGCCTGCACAGCCTGTTCGAAGAGTTCTGCACCTGTTTCAACGAGGCCGACGTGGTGGGCATCGCAGATGTCTATGCCGCGGGCGAAGACCCGATTGCCGGGGCGTCGCGCGATGATCTGGTCGCCGGGCTGATCGCCCATGGCCACCGCCACGCCCGCGCGGTGATCGACGAGGCCGATCTGGCGCGCCTGTTCCGCGAACAGGCCCGGCCCGGAGATCTGTTCGTCTGTCTGGGGGCGGGGTCGATCTCGGCCTGGGTCAACGCCTTGCCCGCGCGGCTGATGGGACAAGCGGCATGAGCGCAGCCCTGATCCTGGCCTGCCTTTGGGTGGTCGCGGGCACCATCACCGCCTTTCTGCCCATGCGCCGCCAGATGATCCCCGGGCTGGCCCTGTTGATCACCGCCCCGGTTCTGCTGGTCTGGATCGGCGTCGTTCATGGCTGGGTCTGGGCGGCGCTTTGCCTGTTGGCCATCGGGTCCATGATGCGCAACCCGCTGATATACTTTTACAAACGCGCGACGGGACAAGAGGTTCACCTGCCGCCAGAGTTGCGCAAATGAGCCTGGCGCTGGCGGCGGGCTGCCTCTGGCTGATCCTGGCCAATGTGATCGCGATGTTCCCCAGCAAGGACTACCACTGGCGCAACGCCTATGGGCTGATCGCCGTGGGGCTGCCGCTGTTGGTCTGGATCGCGCTGACGGCGGGCTGGCTGATGGCGGCGGTGTTTGCCGGGGCAGGCGCAAGCGTGCTGCGCTGGCCGGTGGTCTATCTGGGGCGGTGGCTGCGCCGGATTGCCGACCGGGCCCGGGGCAACTAAACTGCCCCCATGTCCCACCTTCCCACCCCTCGCGGCACGCTGACCCCCAACCGCCCGCTGGCCGACCTGACATGGCTGCGCGTCGGCGGCCCGGCGGATTACCTGTTCCAACCGGCGGACGAGGCCGACCTCTGTGGCTTTCTGGCCGCGCTTGACCCTGCCATATCGGTCTTCCCCATGGGCGTCGGGTCCAACCTGATCGTGCGCGACGGCGGCATCCGGGCGGTGGTGGTGCGGCTGGGTCGGGGGTTCAACGACATAGAAACCGCGCCGGGCACTGTCACGGCGGGTGCGGCCGCCCTGGATGCCCATGTCGCGCGGCGCGCGGCCGAGGCGGGGCTGGATCTGACCTTTCTGCGCACGATCCCCGGCAGCATCGGCGGGGCCGTGCGGATGAATGCGGGGTGCTACGGGTCCTATGTGGCGGATCATCTGCTGTCGGTGCGGGTGGTGACGCGGTCGGGCAAGGTGCGCGATCTGCCGGCACAGGACCTGAATTTCCGCTATCGCCAGTCCGACCTGCCAGAGGGCTGGATCATCACCCGGGCCACCTTGCGCGCCTCGCCCGGCGATCCGGCCGCGCTTGAGGCCCGCATGACCGACCAGATCGCCAGACGTGACGCCTCGCAGCCGACAAAGGACCGCTCTGCCGGGTCGACCTTTCGCAATCCGGCGGGGTTTTCCAGCACCGGGCGTGCCGATGATGTGCATGAATTGAAAGCCTGGAAGGTGATCGACGAGGCCGGTATGCGCGGGGCCTCAAGGGGCGGCGCGCAGATGTCGCCGATGCATTCGAACTTCCTGATCAACGCCGGTGGCGCAACTGCCGCAGACCTGGAAGATTTGGGCGAAGAGGTGCGAAAAAGGGTTTTCCAACAGAGCGGTATCACGTTAGAGTGGGAAATCATGCGGGTCGGAGACCGAGCCGCGCAATAAGACCACGGGGCGCCAAAGCCTCGGGATTGAGGCAGTAAATGGCGGGCGGTTTGACAAAATCGGCTTCCAAGGTGGCGGTGTTGATGGGGGGGCCTTCCGCAGAGCGGGAGGTGTCTTTGGTCTCTGGGCGCGCTTGCGCCACGGCCCTTGCGAAGGCGGGATATCAGGTGGTCGAGGTCGATTGCGGCCCGGACCTTGCCCAACGCTTGACCGAAATTGCCCCCGACGCCGCCTTCAACGCGCTGCATGGCCGATGGGGCGAAGACGGCGCGGTGCAGGGCATTCTGGAATGGCTGCACATTCCCTATACCCATTCCGGCATCCTGGCCTCGGCGCTGGCGATGGACAAGGCGCGGGCCAAGGAAATCTTCGCCGCCGCAGGCCTGCCGGTTGCGGCCTCGAAACTTGCCAGCCGGGATGAGGTTTCAAAAGGCCATGTCCTGCCGCCGCCCTATGTGGTCAAGCCCAACAACGAAGGCTCGTCCGTCGGGGTCTATATCGTGCGCGTCGGGGCCAATGCGCCGCGTCTGGCCGACACCATGCCCGAGATCGTGATGGTCGAGGCCTATGCGCCGGGCCGCGAACTGACCTGCACGGTCATGGGCGATCATGCGCTGGCGGTGACCGATATCATCACCGACGGCTGGTATGACTACGATGCCAAGTACAAGACCGGCGGCTCGCGCCATGTGGTGCCCGCCGATCTGCCCGCCGACATCACCGCCGCCTGCATGGACTATGCCCTGCGCGCGCATCGGGCCCTGGGCTGTCGCGGTGTCAGCCGCACCGATCTGCGGTGGGATGATACGCGCGGGCTGGCCGGGCTGATCCTGCTGGAAACCAACACGCAGCCGGGCATGACACCCACGTCGCTGGCGCCGGAACAGGCCCTGCATCTGGGCATCGGCTTTGCCGACCTGTGCGACTGGATGGTAAAGGACGCCTCGTGCAATCGCTAGGCCGCACCCAAAGCTTCCGCCGTGACCCGGCCCCGTCGCGGTGGGCCTACCGGATGCAGCGCCTGTGGCTGACTCCAGTGGTGCGCAATTCGCTGCGGGTCGGGGTGCCCGTGCTGGCGGTGGCGCTGGTTCTGGGCATCGTGCTGGCCAGTGCCGACCGGCGCGCGGCCATTGTGGGAACCTTTGCCGATCTGCGCCAGCAGTTCGAAAACCGGCCCGAATTCCGCGTCAGCCTGATCCGCGTCGAAGGCGCCTCGCCAGAGCTGTCGGACGCGGTGCGCGCCAAGCTGGGCCTGCGCCTGCCGCAATCCTCGTTCGACCTTGATCTGGATCTGGCGCGGACCAAAATCGAAAGCCTGGACGCGGTGGCAAGTGCGGTGGTCCGGGTGCGCAGCGGCGGCATCCTGCAAGTGGTGATCACCGAACGGGTTCCGACGATCATCTGGCGCTCCGCCTCGGAATTGATGCTGCTGGATGACACGGGGCACCGGGTGGCAGGGCTGGCCGCGCGCGCCGACCGCGCCGACCTTCCGGTCATCGCGGGCGAGGGCGCCGACCGCGCCGCTGGCGAGGCCTTGGCGATTTTCGAGGCGGCCGCCTCGCTGTCAGAACGGATGCGTGGCCTGATCCGGGTCGGGGACCGGCGCTGGACGCTGGTTCTGGACCGCGATCAGACGGTGCTCTTGCCTCAGGATCAGCCGGTCGCGGCGCTGGAGCGGCTGCTGGCGCTGGACGATGCCGAAGACATTCTGGCGCGCGATCTGCGCGTCATCGACCTGCGGCTGGAAAAGCGCCCGACCCTGCAACTTGCCACCGACGCGCTGAACACCCTGCACGGCATTGAAACACCAGAAGAAACGACCTCGGAGACCAGCCAATGAGCGATTTGTACCAATCCCAACGCGTGATGCGCAACATGCGCCGGGCCGCCGTTCAGCGCGGCGTGGTGGCCATTCTGGACATCGGCACCTCGAAGATCGCCTGTCTGGTCCTGCGCTTTGACGGCTTCGAAGACCGCGACGAGGGCGATGGCGTGGGCTCGATGGCCGGGCAGTCGAACTTTCGGGTGATCGGGGCCGCCACCACCCGGTCGCGCGGCGTGCGCTTTGGTGAAATCGCGGTGATGAACGAGACCGAGCGCGCGATCCGCACGGCGGTTCAGGCGGCGCAGAAGATGGCGGCGGTACGAGTCGATCATGTGATCGTGGCCTTTTCGGGGGCCGAACCGCGCAGCTACGGCCTGGCGGGAGAGTTGGACCTGCAGGATTCCGTGGTCAGCGACGAAGACGTCAGCCGCGTGCTCGCCTCTTGCGATGTGCCCGATCTGGGGCATGACCGCGAAGTTCTGCACGCCCAGCCGGTGAATTTCGCGCTGGATCACCGGACCGGTCTGGGCGATCCGCGCGGCCAGATCGGCAACCGTCTGGCCTGCGACCTGCATCTCTTGTCGGTCGATGCGTCGGTCGTGCAGAACGTGCTGTACTGCATCAAGCGCTGCGATCTGGAATTGGCCGGGATCGCGAATTCGGCCTATCTGTCGGGCATGTCCAGCCTTGTGGAAGACGAACAAGAGCTGGGGGCCGCCTGCATCGACATGGGCGGCGGTTCGACCGGCGTGTCGATCTTCATGAAAAAGCACATGATCTACGCCGACGCGGTGCGTCTGGGCGGCGATCACGTCACCTCGGACATCTCGACGGGGTTGCAGGTGCCGGTCGCGGTGGCCGAGCGC
>JANMJC010000116.1:0-6867 GCA_031371185.1 Paracoccaceae bacterium
CCACTGGCGCATGGGTTGGCGGGGCAGATCGGCCCGGCGCTGACCCTGTGCGTCTTTGCCGGGCTGATCGTGTTCGGGGCGGTGCCGCTGAACCTGTTTGCGGTGCGCCACCTGCGCCGCACCCCGGCTGCCCTTGGACACGCCACCGCCCCGCACGACCCCGCCGATCTGTCACGCGCCCTGCGCAAGCCGCAGTTCTGGACCCTTGCCGGGATGAGCGGCGTCCTGAGCCTGAACCACAGCATCCTTTTGACCTTTGTTCTGGTCCTGTTTGCCGAACGCGGCGCCAGCCCCGGCATGGCCACGCTTGCCGCCGCCTGCATCGGTCCGGCGCAGGTTCTGGGCCGTCTGGCGCTGATGATGATGGAGCGGCGGGTGAACAATGCCACCGCCACCATGCTGTGCATCATCGGCGTGACGCTGGCGAGTTTGGTGCTGATCCTTGCCGGATTTGCGCCCGGGCTGGTCTTTGTCTTCGCCGTGTTGCAGGGGGCAGGGATGGGCACATTGTCGATCCTTCGCCCGGTGCTGGTCGCGCAAACTCTGGGCCGCGCCGGGTTTGGCGCGATTTCGGGGGCGATCGCGGTCGTGCCCACGCTTGCGGCAGCTCTTGGCCCCTCGGTCGGGGCCGTCGTGTTGCAACGGGGCGGGGCGGCGGCGATCATCGGGCTGACCCTTGGTCTGGCGGTGTTTGCCCTTGCCCTGAGCGCGCTTTTGATCGGAGGCATGCGCCGCGCGGCCTGAGGGCGGCCGCAGTCGGCGGATGCCCCTTGTCGTGCGTGCCGGAATCCCGGATGGTCGAGGCGCATTCTTGCCAAGTGGTTCACAATGCGCCGGATTTCGCAAAGCTATGAATTGTCGTCCGATATTTCGCCCGCCGAATCCGGCTATACCGACCTGCGCGCGTTTTCTGGCGACCTGTCGCCTTCTGCCCTGCGCGGGATTGCGCCCGTGGTCACCAAAACCGGGAACAACAGCGACAACACGCTGACCTCGGGCAACGGGTCCGACAGCCTGTCGGGGCTTGGCGGCGACGATACGCTGATCGGCGGTGGCGAAAGCGACACGCTGAACAGGGGCAGCGGGGTTGATCCCATGGTCGGCGGGTCCGGCAATGACACTTTTATCGTGGGTGATCTTTCATCGACGGCGTTCAAGGTGATCGGCGGGGCAGGGGCGGTCGATTCCTCGGACCGCATCCTGTATGATCAGTCGAAGGGCAAACTGTACTTTGACGAGGATGGCAATGGTGGTGCAGCAAGAGAGCAATTTGCCGTGCTGACGACCCGGCCGGTTCTGGGGTTCGATGACTTCGCGGTCTATTGAGCGGACCGGAGGGCGAGCCGGGGTTGCATCTTGCGGGGTCAGCCGCCCCACTTCGGCGGGCGCTTTTCCAGAAAGGCCGTGATCCCCTCGGCGGTGTCGGGTTCCATCATGTTGTCGACCATCGTGCGGCCTGCAACCTCGTAGGCGGCACCAAGGGGCAGGCCGGTTTGCGCGCGCATCGCCGCCTTGCCCAACCGCAGCGCCTTGCCCAGCTTGCCCGCCACCGTGGCGGCGAGATCGTCGGTCTGCGTTTGCAGGTCGGCGGGCGCCACGACGCGGTTGACAAGCCCGGCCTCATGCGCCCTTTTGGCTGAAATGAACTCTCCGGTGGTCAGCATTTCCATCGCGACATTCGCGGGCACCTTGCGCGACAGGGCCACCATGGGGGTGGTGCAGAACAGCCCCAGATTGACGCCGTTGACGCCGAATTTGGCGCTGTCGGCGGCCACGACCAGATCGCAATGCGCGACCAACTGGCAGCCGCCCGCCGTGGCCACGCCTTGCACTTGCGCGATCACGATCTGGGGCAGGGCCGACAGCGACTGCATCATCGCCGCACAAGTGGCAAACAGGCTGACGAACCGCGCCCGCCCGCCATCCGCTTCGTCCCGCGCCGCCTGCAACTGGCGCAGATCGTGCCCGGCACAAAAGGCGCGACCGGTGGCCGAAAGCACCACCACCCGGATGGCGGGGCGCTTTGCCACCTTGGCGATTTCGATCGACAGGGCCAGGATCATCTCGTCCGACAAGGCGTTGAAGCGGGCCGGATCGTTCAGGGTCAGGCGCAGAACCGGGCCGCTTTCGTCGTGCAGGATGAGATCATCGGCCACTTGCATCCTCCGTCGCTTTGGCCAAGCTTAGGCGGACAGCGGCCCGAGGGAAAGCATGACACTGAAAATGAGCGCGGCAGAGTTGCAAGCGTTTCTGAGCCGCGATTTCGGGCAGGTGGCGGCGGATTTCACCGTTGAACGCGCCGACGCGGACGGCGTGACCCTGCGGTTGAAGGTGTCCGGCCAGCACCTTCGCCCCGGCGGCACGGTTTCCGGACCGGCAATGTTCGGGCTGGCGGATGTGGCGATGTATCTGGCGATCCTTTCGCGGCTGGGTCCGGTGGCCCTGGCGGTGACGACCAGTTGCAGCATCGACTTCATGCGCAAACCGCAGGCGCGCCAGGATCTGCTGGCGCGGGCGCGGGTTCTGAAGCTGGGGCGCACCCTGGCGGTGGGCGATGTGATGGCGTTTTCCGAAGGCAAGGCTGATCCGGTCGCCCGCGCCAGCCTGACCTATTCGCTGCCGCCTGCGTGATCAGTCGCGCGCCAGGGTAAAGCGGCCCTCGATCTGCGCGCCGCTGTCGATGACCAGCGTCTTGTAGGTGACATCCGCCGCCACGACGGACGAGGCGCGCAGGGCGAAGTCCACCGTGTTGACCTTGCCTTCCAGCTTGCCCTTGACCTCGACCGTTTCGGCCGAAATCTGGCCGTTCAACCGCCCCTCGGTGCCAAGGATCACGCCGCGCGCCGAAACATTGCCATCGACCTCGCCCAGAATCTCGACATGGCCGGTGGACGAAATCTCTCCGGTGATGCGCAGGTCCGAAGCCAGAACCGAGCGGGCATTGCTGCTGCGCGGGGTCGGGCCAGAGGTCGGGCCAGAGGTCGGGGCAGAGGTCGGGTCGTTGGTTTTGGAGAACATGGGCCGCGTCCTTTGGGGCAATCCGCGGATAAGGGCGCAAGTGCCGGGCGCGGTCAAGGGGCGAGCACCCGATGGGCGGGGAAGCGCGCGGGAATTGACGCTTTTGGCATGTCATGTCGGCACAGGGCTTGGCAAACTCGGGCGCAAGGGGGGGCCGAATCACAAGGGCTCTGCAGAACAGGGAAATACGGCATGTCGGGGGACGGATTCTTTCAGCCGGTATCGGGGTTCGATCTGCCGCGATTCGCCGGGGTGGCGACCTTCATGCGCCTGCCGCATGTGCCCTTTGAGCATCCGCGTTTCGGGCAGGTGCAGATCGGTCTGATCGGCGCGCCCTGGGATGGCGGCACCACCAACCGCCCCGGACCCCGGCACGGTCCGCGCCAGTTGCGTGACCTGTCCACCATGATCCGCGCGCAGAACGGGGCGACCTGGGTGGCGCCCTTCGATCTGGCGCGCTGCGCCGATCTGGGCGATGTCGCGCCCAATCCGGGCGACCTGATGGATACACTGGCCAGGATGCAGGCGTTTTACACCCGCGTCGTGCAGGCGGGCATCCTGCCCTTGACCGGGGGCGGCGATCATCTGTGCACCCTGCCGATCCTGCGGGCCGTGGCCCGGGACAGACCGGTGGGCATGATCCAGTTCGACAGCCACACCGATCTGAACGACGTCTATTTCGGCACCTCGCGCTACAACCACGGCACGCCGTTCCGCCGCGCGGTGGAAGAGGGCCTCTTGGACCCCAGACGCCATGTCATCATCGGGGTGCGCGGCACCGCCTATGGCCGAGACGACTGGGATTTTGCGGCCAGCGTCGGCATCACCATCATCCCGATTGCCGAGTTCCACGCGCGCGGGGCCGAAGATGTGATGGCGCAGGCGCGCGAGATCGTCGGGCAGGGGCCAACCTATGTGACCTATGACATCGACTTTGTCGACCCGACCTTTGCGCCGGGCACCGGCACGCCGGAGGTCGGGGGCCCGACCAGTTGGCAAGCCCTGCAATGCGCGCGCGGCCTGCGCGGTCTGAACATCGTCGGGGCCGATCTGGTCGAGGTCTCGCCGCCGTTCGACGCCTCGGGCGGGACGGCCTGGCTGGGGATCAGCCTGATGTTCGAGATGCTGTGCGTGATGGCCGAGCGGGTCAGCAGATAGGGGGCGCTGCCCCCTGACCGCGCTTTGGCCAGGCCAAAGCGCGGTCTCCCCCGGGCATATTTGGATCAAGATGAAGGTCAAGAAAAGGAACGAGCCGATGATCGTGGATATGATCGTGACCAATGCCAAGGTCCTGACAATGGATTCAGCCTGCCCCAGGGCCGAGGCGGTGGCGGTTGACGGCGGCAGGATCCTGGCCGTGGGATCGCGCGCCGAGATCGAAGCGCTGGCGACGCCCGGCACAAGGGTGATCGACGCCGCGGGGCGGATGCTTTTGCCGGGCTTTGTGGAAAGTCATCTGCATCTGGCCCTGGGCGGGGCGGAATTGATGCAGTTGCAACTGGGCGGCATCGACGGCTTTGACGCCGTGGCGGCGGCGTTTCGCGACCATGGCCTCCGCCACCCCGATCTGGCCGTGCTGTTCGCGCAAGGGGCGGGTTACGGCTGTCTGGGGCAGGCGGCGACGCGCGCGCTGCTGGATCGGATCATGCCCGACCGCCCGCTTGCCATGATGTCGCCCGACCACCACACGGTCTGGGCCAACACGGCGGCGCTGCGCGCGGCGGGCATTCTGCACGGTGCGGCCATGCCGCACGGCCATGAGATCGTGATGGGCGCGGACGGCACCGCGACCGGCGAATTGCTGGAGTTCGAGGCCTTTGGCCCGATCATCGAGTTGGCGGGCCTCAAGCGGCTGAACCTGGGGATCGCGACCGGCGAAGAACCCGCGACCGCACCCTCGGCAGCCGAGCGCGACGAGGACAAGGCCCATATCGCACGCGGG
Organism: Paracoccaceae bacterium; assembly: GCA_031371185.1. Classification (GTDB taxonomy): domain Bacteria; phylum Pseudomonadota; class Alphaproteobacteria; order Rhodobacterales; family Rhodobacteraceae; genus CAIYZT01. The sequence goes on from JANMJC010000116.1 coordinate 4,961, forward strand.
CTGGCCCATTGCGCGCGCCACGGCATCACCTCGATGGTGAACATGGACGGCAACCGCTATCTGTGCGAGCTGTTGTCGGAACTGGAAGCCGAAGGTCGTCTGACCGCTCGGGTGGTGGTGCCTTTCCACATGAAACCGCATATGGATCTGGCCGAGTTGGAGCGCGCCTCTGCCATGGCGCGGGACTTCACCGGCGACTGGGTGCGCTCGGGCTTTGTGAAGATGTTCATGGATGGGGTGGTGGACAGCCGCACCGCCTTCATGCTGACCGATTACCCCGGCGTGCCCGGGCACCGGGGCGAGCCCCTGTTCGCGCCCGACCGCTTCAACGACATCTGCGCCGAGATCGACCGGCGCGGGTTGCAGATTGCGGTCCATGCCATCGGAGACGGCGCGGTGCGCACGACCATCGACGGCTACGAGGCCGCACAGAAGCGCAATGGCCGCCGCGACAGCCGCCACCGGATCGAGCATATCGAGTTGATCGACCGGGCCGATGTGCCCCGGCTGGGGAAACTTGGCATCACCGCCAGCGTCCAGCCGCCGCATCCGCCCGGGGCGATGGATTTCCCGATCGACACGATGGAAACGGTGTTCCATCGCGAAAGATGGGCCGACGCCTATCTGTGGAAGACCCTGCGCGATCATGGCGCGCCGGTGGCCTTTGCCAGCGACTGGCCGGTAACCGACGTGTCGGTGCTGCGCGGGCTGAAAGCGGCCCTGTGCCGGGTGCCCTTTGTCGGGGCGGCGGATGAGCGGCTGGATCTGCTCGACAGCCTGCGGGCCTATACCGCCGGAGGGGCTTGGGCTGCGCATCTGGAGGGGGTGACGGGCATGCTGAAGCCAGGGATGGCGGCAGACCTTGTGCTGATCGACGGGGATTTCGAAGCGGTGTCGCCCGCCGATTTTGACCAGTTGGGAATCGCTTTGACCATCGCCGGGGGGCGCATCACCCATCAGGCGCCGGGAATCGCCTGAAAAGGGGCGATCAACGGGAATCAGCCGCCCGATTCCCGCGGAAAAGGGCGTGTGGAGGGACGAAAGGGGCATAAAGCGCCCGAACCGGCGATCAATGCCAGCCGGTTCAGTGGGCGGGCAGGGCTGAAAACCTCAACAAACATGGGGGGCGAGAGGAAATCTGAGCCACGACGCGATTTTTCTCTTGCGGCCCGTGCGACCCAGACGTAAAAGCCCCCTCACCGAAGACGAAGAGACGCGGAAACGTGGATCGGAAGCGTCGGAAGCGGCGGCGAAAGTCGACGCGATCAAAATCTGGAGACAAGGTTGCAGGACGCGCCAAGAGATTGGCGGTTCGGTTATTTTTGTGTCCCCGCTCTTTGAAGCTGTTATGTATGAAGAGATATGTGGGCGGTTTGGGCGCATCGGCGTTTGACTGTTTGCATATCGGCTTGGCAGGGGAGTGACCGAGAGGTTACCGACCGATGACCCAAGTGAAAGCTTCACGGTTTGTGGGTTCTTGGTTGTTTCGACAATCTTGAGCACATGAATTGTCAAGACCTGTGGCGTTTGCAAGCAGACGCTATGGGCAGATGTGCGAAGGTTCGACGTCAAGGATTAGCTGTACAGCTATTCAACTTGAGAGTTTGATCCTGGCTCAGAATGAACGCTGGCGGCAGGCCTAACACATGCAAGTCGAACGGGCCCTTCGGGGCTAGTGGCGGACGGGTGAGTAACGCGTGGGAACATACCCCTTTCTTCGGAATAGCCTCGGGAAACTGGGAGTAATACCGGATACGCCCTTTTGGGGAAAGATTTATCGGTAAGGGATTGGCCCGCGTTGGATTAGGTAGTTGGTGGGGTAATGGCCTACCAAGCCGACGATCCATAGCTGGTTTGAGAGGATGATCAGCCACACTGGGACTGAGACACGGCCCAGACTCCTACGG
>JANMJC010000275.1:0-10466 GCA_031371185.1 Paracoccaceae bacterium
CAGAGACGACGGGCCAGTTTCGCACCGCAAGGCGGGTAGCGGTGCGTCTCGGCCTTGACGATCCACCCGCAACCCACGGAAATTGCGCTACTATTTCGCTGCAAACCACACATATGCCAAGAGACGGGGGTTGTTGGCGGAGAGGGTGGGATTCGAACCCACGGTGGGCTTGCACCCACTCCGGTTTTCGAGACCGGCGCGATCGGCCACTCCGCCACCTCTCCGCGATCAGTGGGCCGTCTATGGGGGCGGGGTTTAGCGGCAGGGCTGTGGGCTTGCAAGCCCTGACGACCGCTTTTTTGACCGGAGCGCAGAGTTTGTTCCGGCGCGACCGGGGGATCGCGGTAAGGGGGGGCAGGCAGGGTCACGGAAATTGCCCGTTCATGCCAATCGCGTGAGTGAGGCTTGGCAAATGCGGGTGGTCGGGGTTTATGCTGCCTTGGGAAGCGGTGGACCGGGGGACGATTTCTTGAACCTTCGGACTGCCGCGGGAAAGGATCCGCGGCGGCGGTCCAGAACCGGAGGCGGGAAGATGGCAGGCAGCGATTTGAGGAGGTCGGGCAGGGGCGCGCGCCTGGGGCGGGCCCTGGCAACCGCCATGGCCCTCGCGGTGCTGATCCCGGTGGGCGTCCTGTGGCCCCAGGATGCGCGGGCGCAACAGGTTGAACTTGTGCCGGTGGCGGCGGATGTGGCGGCGATCAACCGGATGACGCGGCAGGTCGAAACGCTGGAGGTGATGCGCCAGGAGGGTATCGCGCAGGGCAAGATGCTGGGGGTGGATCTGTTCGGTGACGCCGAGAATGTCGAGTGGCGGGCAGCGCTGGACCGGGTTTATGATACCGGGCGGATGGCGCGGATCTATGATGCGGCCCTGTCCGAGGTTCTGGCGCGCGATCCCGCGCTGGCGGCCGATGTCACGCCCTTTCTGGACTCGGAGCTTGGATCGCGGATCGTGGCGCTGGAGTTGGAGGCGCGACGCACCACGCAGGACGAGGTCGCCCTGGGGGCCGCGCGCGAAGTGCTGGCCGAGATGGAGCAGTCTGACAAGGCCCGCCGTGCCCAGATCGAACGGCTCGTCGTGGCGGCCGACCTGATGGAAAGCAACGTGATGGCCGGTCTGAACGGCAACCTCGCCTTTTACCAGGCCATGGCGGCGGCCGGGGCGCCGGGCATGGCCGCGAATGAAGGGGAGCTGCTGGCCCAGGTCTGGTCGCAAGAGGCCGACATCCGCGCCAGCACGGCCGAGTTTCTCTATCCGCTGATGGCCCTGGCCTATGCGCCTTTGACGGATGACGAGCTGCAAAGCTATGTCGCCTTTTCCGAAAGCCCGGCGGGCCTGCGGTTCAACGCCGCGATGACGCAGGCCTTTGCCCCGGTGATGATCGATCTGTCGCGGTCCCTGGGCGCCGAGGCGGGTCGGATGATGTCCGGTCAGGTTCTTTAGCCGCCGGGGCAGGGGGCTTTGATCGCCAAGGTGACTTGAGGCGTGCGCGCGCCGCGCGTCCCGGTGCAAAATCCCGGGGACTTTGCCCGACTGCGCGCTTGACTCTGCCCCCCATTGCCCCGATAAGCCGCCATCCCGGCAGGCAAGAGATTTCCTGTCGGGTTTCATATTGCAATGTCGCCCCTGACGGGGCGCGCAGTTCGAAGGCGGGGTCGTTGACCCCCGGGAACGCCGGAAACGGGGCCAAAGGGCGCGGAAACTGAAAAGGGAAGACCCATGTATGCGGTCATGAAGACCGGTGGCAAACAGTACAAGGTGCAGGCGGGTGACGTTTTGCGCGTGGAACTGGTTGACGCGGTGGCTGGCGACAAGATCCAGTTCAACGAGATTCTGATGGTCGGCGGCGAAAGCGTGACCATCGGCGCGCCGATGGTGGCGGGGGCAGCGGTTCAGGCCGATGTCATCGACAACATCAAGGGCGAAAAGACGATTCACTATGTGAAGCGTCGGCGCAAGCATTCGTCGCAGCGCACCAAGGGCCACCGTCAGAAATGGACGCTGGTTCGCGTGACAGAGGTTCTGGCCAAGGGCGCTGATGCGTCGGGCGTCAAGGCCGCAATCGGTACAGCGGACGCGCGTCGCGCCGTTCACGAAACCAAGTAAGGGAGGAACCTGACATGGCACATAAAAAGGCAGGCGGCTCCACTCGCAACGGCCGCGATTCCGCGGGTCGGCGCTTGGGCGTCAAACTGTTTGGCGGTCAGGCCGCCATTCCGGGCAATATCATCTGCCGCCAGCGCGGGACCACCTGGTTCCCCGGTGAAGGCGTCGGCATGGGCGTGGATCACACGATCTTCGCCAAGGTCGAAGGCCGCGTCACCTTCAAGAAAGGCCTGAAAGGCCGCACCTTTATTTCGGTTCTCCCGGTGGCGGAGGCCGCCGAGTAAGCCGAAAACACCTGGATACGGACAGTATTTTGGGGATCGGCTGCAAGGCCGGTCCCCCATTCATTTTTCGGTTGCGTTCCGGCCCCAGAGGAAGCGCTGCGCCAACCCTGCCGAGGCAGACCCCGTCCTGCCAACCCGACCGTGCCAACCCGACCGTGCCAACCCGACTGCGCCAACCCGACTGCGCCAACGCGACCGTGCCTACCCGACTGCGCCAACCAACTGCGCCAACCCGACTGCGCCAAAAGGACGAAGCCCATGGTTCTGGACCTGATCGCCACCAGCCCGCGCGGGGCGGCCCCCGCCCAAAAGGTCCGCACCGACGATATCGACGCCGGCCGTTTCGTGCTGCGCGCGCTGCGCCGGTCCGATGCGGGGCTGATATCGCTGTACTCGGCCGACCGCCGTCTGGCGGAAGCGACCCAGTCCATCCCCCATCCCCTGCCGCCGGGCGCCGCCGAAGCCTTTGTCGCCCGCGCGATGAGTGCCGAGGCTGTCGGTCTGCATTGGGGGATGGACGGCAGCGCGCTTGGCCTTCCGGAAGTTCTGGGGGTTCTGAGCCTGAAGCCGATGGAGGGCCAGCGCGGCCGGGGCGGGCAATCCGAAGTCGCCTTCTGGGTGGCGCCGATGTTCTGGAACACCGGCTATGCCTCGGAGGCGGTGCGGGCCCTGATCGGGGCCAATCCTCTGGGCGATGAGACCTATTTCGCCGAGGTGTTTCAGGACAACCCCGGGTCGGCGCGGGTTCTGACCAACGCGGGGTTTCAGTATCTCGGCGAGGCCGAAAGTTTTTCGGTGGCGCGCGGGGCAGGGGTGCCGACCTGGACCTATGCGTTGAAGCTGGGCCTGGGGGGCTAGCGCCGGGGGATTTTGCATCCCCCGCGTTTGCGTTTTCCTTCATAAAACGCAAACTTCCCCTGCAGGGTATTTTTATCAAAGTGAAGGGGAAAGGGGCGGGGAATGCAGCGACTGGCGACACAGAGACTGAGCCTGCGGCCCGTCGAGGCGCGCGACCGTGTGGTGGTCGTGGCGGGGGTGGGCGATCTGGCGGTGTCGCGCTGGCTGATGCCGGTGCCTCATCCCTATACCGATGCGGATTTCGACCATTTTCTGACCGAAATCGCCACGCCCGGCGAGGTCTTTGCGGTAGAGGACGCGCAGGGGTTTTGCGGGATCGTCGATATTGGCGACAATATATTGGGCTATTGGATGGCCCCGGCCGCGCAGGGCCGGGGCTATGCCACCGAGGCGGCGCGCCTTGCGCTGGCGGCGCGGTTCGCCGGTGACGACAGCCCGATGACCTCGGGGTATTTCGCGGACAACGCCCGGTCGGCCCAAGTATTGCGCAAGTTGGGTTTTGTGGAAACCGGCCGCGATCTTCGGCATTGCCGTGCGCTGGATCAGTCGCGACCGCATGTCATGGTGGCCGGCACCCGGGCCGATTTCATCGCCCGTCTTCCCATCGAGGCGGCCAGTGCGCGGCTGACCTATCGCAGCCTGTACCCCACCGATGCGCCCGCCCTGCACGAGGTGGTGCGGCATTGGGACGTGACGCGGATGCTGGGCCCGAAATGGCCCTGGCCCGCCGATCCGGCCTTTACCGCCACCCGGGCCAAACCCTATGCGGGCACCGGGTTTGCCTGGGGGGTGTTTCGCGAGGCCGAGTTGATCGGCAGCGTGGCGGTGACCGAGGGCGAGTTGGGCTATTCCTTGCGCCCGGATTGCCATCGTCAGGGTCTGATGACCGAAGCCTGCGAAACGGCGCTGGACTTTGCCTTTGGGGGCCTGAGTCTGGACAGCGTCATCGCCAGTCTTTGGGCCGACAATCTGGCTTCGCGGGCGCTTTTGCGCAAGCTGGGGTTCGTCGTGACGGGCGAGAACCTGGACACCTCGTTTGCCCGGCCCGACCCCAGCCCCGGCTTTGATCTGTTGCTGGCCGCTGCCAACTGGCGCAACGCTTGAGCCTTTCGCCCCTTTCCTGTATCGCCCCTGCAATCCACCTTGCCCCACCAACCGAAAGCCTGTCCCCATGAAGTTTCTTGACCTTGCCAAAGTCTACATCCGCTCGGGCGGCGGCGGGGCGGGATGCGTGTCGTTCCGGCGCGAGAAATTCGTCGAATTCGGCGGGCCGGACGGGGGCGACGGCGGCCATGGCGGGTCGGTCTGGGTCGAGGCGGTGGAAGGGCTGAACACGCTGATCGACTACCGCTATCAGCAGCATTTCTTTGCCAAGTCGGGCCAGCCCGGCATGGGCAGTCAGCGCACCGGCAAGACAGCCGATGACGTGGTGATGAAGGTGCCCCTGGGCACCGAGGTGCTGGACGAAGACGAAGAGACGGTGATTGCCGATCTGGTGAACCCCGGCGACCGCGTGCTTCTGGCGCGCGGCGGCAACGGCGGCTGGGGCAATCTGCAGTTCAAGTCGGCGACCAACCGCGCCCCCGCGCGGGCCAATCCGGGGCAGGAGGGGATCGAGCGCACCGTCTGGCTGCGCCTGAAGCTGATCGCGGACGCGGGCCTTGTCGGCCTGCCCAATGCCGGCAAGTCCACCTTTCTGGCCGCCGTGTCGAACGCGCGCCCCAAGATCGCGGATTATCCCTTTACCACGCTTGTCCCCAACCTTGGCGTCGTGGGCATCGACGGCAAGGAATTCGTCATGGCCGATATTCCCGGTCTGATCGAAGGCGCCTCCGAGGGGCGGGGCCTGGGCATGCAGTTTCTGGCCCATGTCGAACGCTGCAAGGTCCTTTTGCATCTGGTCGATGGCACCTCGTCGACGATCACCAAGGACTACAGGACCATCGTGACCGAGTTGGAGGCCTATTCCGACATCCTGGGCGACAAGGAACGAATCGTGGCCCTGAACAAGGTCGATGCGATGGACACCAAGCAGATCAGCGACCGCAAGCGCGCGCTGGAAAAGGCCAGCGGCGGGCCGGTGCATGTGATTTCGGGCGTGTCGGGCAAGGGCCTGCAAGAGGCCCTGCGCGCGATACACGCGGCGATATTGGGCGAGGCTCCGGAAGTGGAGGCTGGCCCATGGCAGCCCTGAAGCCCCTGCAAGCCCCCGATATCCGGCGCGCGCGCCGCCTTGTGGTCAAGATCGGCTCGGCTTTGCTGGTGGACCGCGCGACCGGGCTGAAGCAGGACTGGTTGTCGGCGCTGGCGCTGGATGTGGCAGAAGCCAAGCGGCGCGGCACCGATGTGGTTCTGGTGTCGTCGGGGGCCATTGCGCTTGGCCGCAAGGTGCTGGCCCTGGGCGACGGGGCGCTGACGCTGGAACAGTCGCAGGCGGCGGCGGCGGTCGGGCAGATCAGGCTGGCGCGGGCCTACGAAGAGGTGCTGGCCCCGCATGGCATCACCACGGGCCAGGTTCTGGTGACGCTGGAAGACACCGAGGACCGCCGGCGCTATCTGAACTCGCGCGCGACGATGGAAACCCTTCTGGGGCTGGGCGTGGTGCCGATCGTCAACGAAAACGACACCGTGGCCACCGACGAAATTCGCTTTGGCGACAATGACCGGCTGGCCGCGCAAATCGCGGTGACCTGCGGGGCCGACCAGTTGGTGCTGCTGTCCGATGTGGACGGATTCTATTCGGCCAATCCCAAACAGGACCCCGGCGCGATCCGTTTTGATCTGATCCAGAAGATCACGCCTGAAATCGAGGCGATGGCGGGCGATGCGATTTCGGCGCTGTCCAAGGGCGGCATGAAGACCAAGCTTCTGGCGGCCAAGACGGCCGTTGCGGGGGGCTGTGCGATGGCGATCATGGAAGGCTCGGTGCTGCGGCCCCTGACCGCTTTGGCAAAGGGCGCGAACCGGACGTGGTTTCTGGCGCATGGCGATCCGCAACAGGCGCGCAAACGCTGGATCAACGCGATGAAGCCGCGCGGCGAATTGCGGCTGGACGCGGGGGCGGTGACGGCCCTGCGGGCGGGCAAGTCGTTGCTGCCGGCGGGTGTCGTGGCGGTGGCGGGCGCTTTCGGACGCGGCGATCCGGTGGCGATCCTGGACCCGGCGGGCGTGGTTCTGGGCAAGGGTCTGGTGCGCTATACCGCCACGGAGGCCCGGGCGATTGCCGGGCACCGGTCAGGAGAGATCGAGGGGATTCTGGGCTATCAGGGCCGTGCGGCCCTGGTGCACCGCGATGACATGGTGGTCTGACGGCCCAAAATCTTCGAACATTTTTGCAAATTTCTTCGAAGAAATTTGGGCGCAAGGTGCAAAGGGGCGGATACATGGACGATCAGGTCAACAAGTTGATGAACGACCTCGGCACCAAGGCCCGGGCGGCGGCGGTGGAACTGGCCTGTGCCTCGTCCGAACGCAAGGTCGTGGCGCTGCAGGCGGCGGCCGCAGAGGTCTGGGCAAGACGCGACCGCATCCTGGATGAAAACGTCATGGATCTGGTGGCGGCCGAACAACGGGGTCTGTCCACGGCGATGGTCGATCGCCTGACCCTGAACGAAACCCGGCTGCGCGGCATCGTCGACGCCCTGCGCGCCGTGGCCGAACAGCGCGATCCGGTGGGCCGGGTGCTGGCCGAATGGGACCGGCCGAACGGCCTGCACATCCAGCGCGTCGCGACCCCTTTGGGCGTGGTGGGGGTGATCTATGAAAGCCGCCCGAACGTGACGGCCGACGCCGGGGCGCTGTGCCTGAAATCGGGCAATGCGGTGATCCTGCGCGGCGGGTCCGACAGCCTGAACAGTTCGGAAGCGCTTCACGCCTGCATGCTTGAGGGCCTGCGCGTGGCCGGCCTGCCCGCGGCCGCGATCCAGCTTGTACCGGTGCGCGACCGCGAGATGGTGACCGCCATGCTGCGCGCGGTCGAACATATCGACGTGATCGTGCCGCGCGGCGGGCGCGGCCTTGTCGGGCTGGTGCAGGCCGAGGCGCGGGTACCGGTCTTTGCCCATCTGGAAGGCATCTGCCACGTCTATGCCGACCGCGACGCCGATCTTGAAAAGGCGCGGGCCGTGGTGCTGAACGCCAAGACCCGGCGCACCGGCGTCTGTGGGGCTGCCGAATGCCTGCTGATTGACTGGCAGTTCTACACCAGACACGGCGCCGTGCTGATCGAGGACCTCTTGCGCGCCGGGGTCGAAGTGCGCACCGAGGGCCCGCTTCTGAACGTGCCGGGCACAGTCAAGGCCAAGCCGGACGATTTCGGGCGCGAGTTTCTGGACATGATCATCGCGGTCCGTCTGGTCGACGGGGTTGACGAGGCCATGGCGCATATCCGCCGCTATGGCAGCCAGCACACCGAAAGCATCCTGACCGAAAATGACGCCACCGCCGCGCGGTTCTTCGAGAGGCTGGATTCCGCGATCCTGATGCGCAACGCCTCGACCCAGTTCGCCGATGGCGGTGAATTCGGCATGGGTGGCGAGATCGGCATCGCCACCGGAAAACTGCACGCGCGCGGGCCCGTCGGGGCCGAGCAATTGTGCAGCTTCAAATATCTGGTGACCGGCGATGGCACCATCCGGCCTTGATCCCAAGGCCCGCACCGGGGTCAGAAACTGAACCTGATCTCGGTTTCGGCGATTTCGGTGGTCAGGCGGCGATGCTGGCGGGCCAGTTCCTCGGACACCAGCGGAAACTGCACCTGGGCGGGGCCGATCTCGGGCAGGGGGCCTTGAGTCAACACGCCCCACAAGGCGGGGTCAACCTTCAGCCGGGACGCGCGGCCCTTGATGGTCCAGCGCGGCTCGCCCTGTTCGACCTCGACCACGCCGCCAAAGGACATGGCGGATTCCAGACACATCAGCAGCAGAAACGACAACTTGACCGAGGCACGCGGCATGGTGGTCTGCGAAGTCCAGTCGACGCGCAGCCGCGACCCGCGCGTCATGTCGGCCAGCACTTCCATCACCTCGGCGCGCGCCACGTTCTTTTCGCCATGCGCCGCCCCGAAGGCCAGCCGGAAGAACCGGATGCGCGCATTGGCATGGGTCACGCTTTCCGCGATCAGGGCCATTTCCGGGCTGGCCTGCGCGCCATCCATCAGCATCAGTTCAACCCCATTGCCGATGGCGCCGATCGGACTGATAAGGTCATGGCAGATGCGAGAGCCCAGAAGCGCGGTCAGATCGAGTTTTTCAGGCATGAAGGGGTCCTTCGATGGTCAAGGGAACGCAGGACTGGATCCGGCTGGAGCCTGGCATGCTGGTGCGCCACCCCGACCGTCCCGATTGGGGGCTGGGACAGGTCCAATCCTCGATCGGGGGCAAGGCGACGGTGAATTTCGAACAATGTGGCAAGGTGGTGATCCAGCTTTCCAATGTGGCGTTGACACCGGTCCATGACCCCTGAGGCCCGCGAAAGACCCCCTTGGCCCAAGTGTCCGATGTTCAAGGCAAAATGCAACCAAAGAGTGAAGCGCGCGGCGGTGGCCTGCCGAAGCGCGCCAAAGGCCCCGGGCAGGCGACGATCCGACCATCAGAACGCCGGACCAAGATTGCAAAAGCGGGCCGGCATGCCTAAGACCTAGGGCAAACCTTTCACAGGACAGGGACCCATTGTCTGTGCAGATTGCCGAAGAGACCGGGCTGAGCGTGCGGCTGGCCAATGATGCCACCGATCTGCGGGGGGCGCAGCGGCTGCGCTATCAGGTTTTCGTCGAAGAGCTTGGCGCATCCGGCCCGATGGTTGACCATGCCGCGCGGCTGGAGCGCGACGCCTTTGACGAGGCCTTCGAGCATCTCTTGCTGATCGACGACAGCCGCCGCAGCCGCGGACTTGACCCGGTCGTCGGGGTTTACCGTCTCTTGACCTCGGACCGCATGGCACGGATCGGACGCTACTACTCCGAAGACGAGTTCGATCTTGAACCGCTCAAATCCAGCGGACGCCGCCTTGTCGAACTGGGACGATCCTGCGTCCACAAGGATTATCGCGGCGGTGCGGCGATGCTTCTGTTGTGGAACGGCCTGGCCGATTTCGTGCTTGAGCGCGGGCTTGAGGTGATGTTCGGGGCCGCGTCCTTCCACGGCACCGACGCGGGTCCCCTGGCCCAAAGCCTCGGTTTCCTGCATCATCATCACCTGGCCCCTCCGGCATTGCGGGTGCGCGCGCGCGGGGCGAACCGGCTGGATATGGCCATGATCGCCCCGCAAGAAGTGTCGCGTCCGGCGGCCCTGGCGGGGATCCCGGCCCTGATCAAGGCCTATCTGCGGCTGGGCGGCTTTGTGGGCGACGGGGCCTATATCGACCGGGCGTTCAACACCATCGACGTCTGTCTGGTCATGGACACCGAAAAGATGAGCGCGCGCCACCGCAACTTCTACGTCCGCCGCAAGAGCCGCGACGCATGAGCGACTGGCGGCAGGACGGGTTGAAAGCGCCGCCGATGCGGGCAGGGGACTGCGCGCGGGTGCTCTGGCGGGGCGGCATTCTTGGGGCGGTCACCTATGGTGGCCTTGCCTTCTTGCTGCTCGCCCGCCTGATCGAGACCCCGCTGTTTGCCCCGCGCCGCCCCTTCACGCCCTTCATCACCCAGGCGGTCTGCCGGGCGGCCTTCGTCATCCTGCGCCTGCGCCTGACGGTTTCGGGCAGGCCGATGACCCAACGCGGCGCGGTGGTGTCCAACCACGCCTCCTGGCTGGACATCTTCACCCTGAACGCCGTGCAACGGATCTATTTCGTGTCAAAATCCGAGGTAGCGGGCTGGGCCGGCATCGGCTGGCTGGCGCGGGCGACGGGCACGGTCTTCATCGCGCGCAAGGGCACCGAGGCCAAGCGCCAGCAGGCCCTGTTCGAAGAGCGCCTGCGCATGGGCCACCGGCTGTTGTTCTTTCCCGAAGGCACCTCGACCGATGCCGTGCGGGTACTGCCGTTCAAGTCTTCGTTGTTTGAGGCCTTCTACAGCCATGGCCTGGACCATATCCTGCAGATCCAGCCGGTGACAGTGGTCTATCACGCGCCCGAAGGTCGCGATCCGCGGTTTTACGGCTGGTGGGGGGACATGGAATTTGGTCCCCATCTGCTGATGATCCTGGCCGCCCGGGTTCAGGGTCGGGTCGAGGTGGTGTTTCACCCGCCGGTGGCCGTTGACGCCTTTGCCGATC
>JANMJC010000278.1:0-9830 GCA_031371185.1 Paracoccaceae bacterium
CAGAGACGACGGGCCAGTTTCGCACCGCAAGGCGGGTAGCGGTGCGTCTCGGCCTTGACGATCCACCCGCAACCCACGGAAATTGCGCTACTATTTCGCTGCAAACCACACATATGCCAAGAGACGGGGGTTGTTGGCGGAAGCGGTGGGATTCGAACCCACGGTAGGGTTCCCCCTACGCTCAGTTAGCAACCAAGTGCTTTCGGCCTCTCAGCCACGCTTCCGACGCCTTGTATTTAGCGAGGCGAATGCGCGGGGGCAAGGGGGAAACCTTCTTGCGCTCTGACCGGGACGCACCCGTTCCTGCGCACCCGGTCCGGGGCAAGACCGTACGCTTCCCCGTGCAAAAGCGCCAAAGTCTCTGCCACCTCCTTCGGGTCAATCATCGCCGCAAGCGGCCGGCTCGGGGGGTGTGAATGTCGGAAGCTGCCTCTGGAAGGGCCGCCGGACAGGCCCGAAGCCGCCGCGGTTGGGAAGGGAAAAGCGCTGCGCGCCGTGGGCCCGATAGGGCTGGCATCCATCCCGAACCCCGGCGCGGCCTCCCCCCAGACTTACCTTTCCGACCTCGAAAAGGGGAACGCGCGATCCGTCCGGCCAGCTTCGGAACCACGATCCCCGCGACGGGCCTGCCGAAGACATGGCGCCGCCCGGTCCTTGCCGCAGCCCCGACGATCCCGACGAAAAGACCCCGACCGACGGCAAGGCGGACCGCCCGATCCACCTTGTCAAAGCCAAGGCAGCAACGCCGCCCCATCCGAAGCGCGGACACACTTGCCGGCCGTGCACCGGGGCAGACCGCCGCCTGATCGTCTGACGAGGGCCTCTTGCGCCGGGATCGGCAAGACCGATCTGCCGGGGTCGGGCGCAGACCCCGACGCCAGCCGCAGGTCCCTTTCGTCGATGCGCGCCGGCCCCCCTTGTCAATCAGGGGTGGGCAGTCCGCCCCCGACTACCCGCTGAACAGGAAATGCAGCACGTCCCCGTCCTTGACTTCATAGGTCTTGCCTTCGACCCGGAACTTGCCTGCTTCCTTGGCCCCGGCCTCGCCGTTTCCGGCGATGTAATCCTCGTAGGCCACGGTTTCGGACCGGATGAAGCCCTTTTCGAAATCGCCGTGAATGACCCCGGCCGCACGCGGGGCAAGCCAGCCCGCCTCGATCGTCCAGGCCCGCGCTTCCTTGGGCCCGACGGTGAAGTAGGTCCGCAGGCCCAACAGGGCGTAGCCGGCCTTGATCAGACGGTCCAATCCCGCCTCGTGCAGGCCCATCTCTTCCAAAAACATCGCGGCTTCTTCGGCGTCCAACTGGCTGATCTCTTCCTCGATCCGGGCCGAGATGACCACCGAGGCCGCGCCTTGCGCCGCCGCCATCACAGCCACCCTGTCCGATTGGGCGTTGCCCGAGGCCGCGCAGGCCTCTTCGACATTGCAGACATACAGAACCGGCTTGGCCGTCAGAAGCTGCAGCATCCGCCACTGTTTCTGATCCTCTTCGTCCACTTTCACCGTCCGCGCGGGCTTGCCCTCGGCCAGCGCCGCCTGAGCCGCCTTCAACAGCCGGTCCTGATCCTGCACGTCCTGATCGCCGCCGCGCAGCTTCTTGGCCAGGCTGGTCAGCCGCCGCTCGACCGAGTCCAGATCGGCCAGCATCAACTCGGTTTCAATCGTCTCGGCGTCGGCGACCGGGTCGATCCGGCCTTCGACATGGGTGATGTCGCCGTCTTCGAAGCAGCGCAGCACATGGGCCACCGCGTCGCATTCGCGGATATTGGCCAGAAACTGGTTGCCCAGACCCTCGCCCTTGGAGGCGCCCCTCACCAGACCGGCGATGTCGACAAAGGTCATGCGGGTGGGGATTATCTGCTTGCTGGCCGCAATCGCCGCCAGTTTGTCCAGCCGGGTATCGGGCACCGCAACCTCGCCCACGTTCGGCTCGATCGTGCAGAACGGGAAATTCGCCGCCTGGGCCGCGGCAGTGCGGGTCAGGGCGTTGAAAAGCGTCGATTTCCCCACATTGGGAAGCCCGACAATACCCATCTTGAAGCCCATGACACCCTCCGCTGGCAGACCGCATGGGGCATAGGTTGGATAAGGCGCGGGGTCAAGATCAAGCCCGGCGATGAGTGCCCGCAGGGCTCGAAGAGCCCCGCGTCAGGGGGCGAAGGCCAGGGCGGCGATCGGGGGCAGGTGCGCGCTGACATGGTCCCAACGCGCCCCGCCATCGCCCGACAGCCACAGGCTGCCCGTGGTGGACCCCATGGCAAGCCGGTCGCCCGTCGCGTCGACCACCAGCGCGTGGCGATAGATCAGGTCCCAGGCCGGGCCCTCCGGCAGGCCTGCGTCATGGATGTGAAAGCTGCGCCCGGCGTCGCGGGTTTCGGTCATCACAAGGCGGCCATCCACCGGAATGCGGTATTCATCCTTGCGGGCGGGGGCGAACCAGGCGCGGTCGGGATCCCGGGGATGAACCGCCACGGCAAAGCCGAAACTCGACGGTTTCACGTCCTTGCTTTCGCGAAACGACCAACCGCCGTCATCGGACACATAGATGCCGCAGTGGTGCTGGCACCAGACGCGGTCGGGGTCCGAGGGCGACATCACCATCAGATGCGGGTCTTGCTGAACAAGGTCGGTTTCCTGCCCTTCGGGCACATAGTCGGCCTCGAACCCCCGGCCGCCCAGGTCCCAGGTCGCGCCGCCGTCGCGGGTGATCCAGACCCCGCCAATCGAGACGCCCAGCACAAGGTGCCGCGAATCCCTTGGGTCGACCAGTATCGAGTGGATGCCCTCGTGATCATAGCCCGCGCCGAACCAGCGCGCGCGTTCCGGGCGGTCCCACAGCGGTTGGTTGATCACCCAGGTCTCGCCCCGGTCCTCCGACCGGAACAAGGCGCCCGGCAGGGTTCCGGCATAGATCACGCCCGGCTGATCCCGCCCGCCCGCCGCAAGGCACCAAAGCATTTCCACCGTGGGCGCGTCCGGCGCCTCCGACGGGGCAAAGGCCGGGGGCTTCAATTCTTCCCAAGTCGCGCCGCGATCCAGCGAGCGGTGCAGTTTGCACCCGAAATGCCCATGGGCAAGGGCGATGTACAGGGTCCCGTCGCGCGGATCATCCAGGACCTGCGTTACCGGGGCGGCCAGAAAGGCCGGTGGCCCGGCAACCTGCCAGCCTGCCGGGCCCTCGTCAAAGCGAAACAGGCCCTTGCGGGAGCCGACCCAAAGCGTTGCCATTGCTATCCCCCTGATAAAGCTTGCAGAATGTAAATCTCTGACCCCGGCGTGACCGGATCGCTCAACCGCAGCCGGTCGGCAATCAAGGCCCCGTCCAGATAGACGTTGACATGTTTTCGCACCCGGCCCTGATCATCCAGCACATAGCCGCGCAGCAGGTCATCCCCGGCAAAGACCGCCGCCAGAACCTCGGCCACTGTCGCGCCCGTCGCCTCGGCTGCGGGCAAGGGCCGATGGCGGACCAGATGCGAGGTGAAACGAACTTTCGCCATGTCGATCCCGATGGGCTATCAAAACTGATCCTTGCGGCTTAGTATCCTGCTGTCAAAAGGAGATTGCGATGCCCACGATGCCCTATATCCATTTTCAGGGCCAGTGCCGCGAGGCTTTGGCCTTTTATGCCCAGGTCTTTGGCGGCACCGATTTGCAGATGATGCGCTATGCCGACGGGCCGGAATCGCCTCCGGTCTGGAAGGACAGCGACAGGATCATGCATGGTCAGGTGACGATCTTTGACGGAACCCTGATGGCCTCGGATTATCCTCCCGGGACCACGGGTGACGGGCAGGCCGGGTTTTCGGTGATGCAGACCGCCCCCGACCTGACCACCGCACGCGGGATTTTCGACCAGCTTTCCCAAGGCGGCGCGGTGATCGATCCTTTCCGCGAAACCTTCTTTTCCCCGGGTTTTGGCATGGTGAAGGACAGGTTCGGCACCCATTGGATCATCTCGGCCCTTGCGGCCCCATCGCAGGGGTAACCCCATGTCCTTTGCCCCCTATGTCGCCTTTTCTGGCAATGCCCAAGCCGCGATGACCTTTTATGCCAACCTGTTCGGCGCGACAGATCTGCAGATCATGACCTTTGCCGATGCGCCGCCGGATCAGCGACCGGCAGGCGAAGAGCATCTGGTGATGCACGCCCAGTTCAGCGCAGGGCCCGGGGCGCCCTTCATGGGCTGCGATGTGCCAACGGCCTACGGGACCGGCGGCATGGGCTCCTCGTCGGTCTTTCATGCCGCCGCCGATGCTGCCGCCGCGGCGGCGACCTTTGCCGCCCTGTCCGAAGGTGCTGCCGTCATGATGCCGCTGTCGGCCACCTTCTGGTCGCCCGCCTTCGGTATGCTGACCGACCGCTTTGGCACACGCTGGATGATTTCGGTCGCGTCCTAGGGCCCGAAATCCGGGCGGCCGCCCCCTGCCCCATTGATTTTTCCGGCCTGCCCGTGCAAACCCGCGCGGTGACACCAGGGGGCGGGCCGGACATGACCAGAATCGACGACACTTTCGCGCGGCTGAAGCGGGACGGGAAAAAGGCTTTCGTGTCCTACATCATGGCGGGTGATCCCGATGTGGCGACCGCGCTGGCCGTGATGAAGGGTCTGCCCGGGGCGGGCGTCGATATCATCGAACTCGGCCTGCCCTTTACCGACCCGATGGCCGACGGCCCCACCATCCAGCTTGCCGGTCAGCGCGCCCTGGAGGCGGGGATGACGGTGGATGCGACCCTGCAGATGGTGCGCGATTTCCGGCAAGGTGACAGCATCACCCCGATCGTGCTGATGGGCTATTACAACCCGATCTATGCACGCGGGGTTGACCGCTTTGTGGCCGAAGCGCGCGAGGTCGGGATCGACGGGCTGATCGTGGTCGATCTGCCGCCCGAAGAAGATGCCGAACTTTGCCTTCCCGCGCAGGCGGCGGGGTTGAACTTCATCCGGCTGGCCACGCCCACGACCGACGCCAAACGCCTGCCCAAGGTGCTGCAGAACACCTCGGGCTTTGTCTATTATGTGTCGGTCACCGGGATCACCGGAGCGGCGGCGGCACAGGCCGCCGATGTGGGCCCCGAAGTGGCGCGCATCAAACGGTCAACCGATCTGCCGGTGATCGTGGGCTTTGGCATCAATACGCCACAGGCGGCGCAGGCGATTGCGGGCGTGGCCGACGGCTGCGTTGTCGGCTCGGCCATCGTCAGGGAAATCGGCCTTGGCCGACCGGTGTCCGAGGTTCTGGCCTTCGTGGGCGCGCTGGCCAAAGGCGCGCACTCAGCCTGAAGACGCCAGCCTTTGGCCCAGGCCCTGGGCGGTCTGGATCAGGAAATACAGCATCAGCGCGGCGGTGGCGGCATTCATTCCCGTCGCGGCCAGGCGGCCCATCCGGGCATTGATGCGGCCGCGCAGGCTGACCGCCGACAGGGACAGGATCAGCCCCCAGCTTGAAGCGCCCAGCACCACGCCTGCGATCAGCAGCAGCAGTCCTGAAAGACCACTATCGGCCATGCCGGGACGCCCCATCGCGGCCAGCCAGAAAGTTACGTTCCACGGGCTGGCAAGAGCCAGCGACAATCCAACCGCGAACCCCGCCTTGCCGCCGTCGAACCGAACCTCTTCCGCCGGACCGACAGCGCGCCACGCGGCCCGGGCGCGGCGCGCAAAGCTGGCCACCAGCATCGCCAACAGGCCAAGGCTGATCACCCCAAGCGCCAGTTGCGCGCCCGGCGTGGTGAACAGGATGCCGATGCCGACAGCCACCAGCACCGCCCAAACCGCATCGCCCGTACAGGCCCCGAAATTCAGCGAAAACCCGGCCCAGAAGCCGCCCGCCAGACATCGCCGTACAATTTCGGCACCAATCGGGCCGGGCGGCCATGCCACTGACCAGCCCAGCACAAAGCCCGATCCAAGGATCGGCAGGATCACATCCATCGTCAGGTTTCCTCGGTCGGGCCCCGGCGACTGTCGCAGGAACGTTGCAGCCTCGCAAGCGCGCTTGCCAAGGCTTGCGGGCCTGCTAACCTTGGCGAAATCGCAAGGGGGGCGGCATGCACAAGGGACGGGTCGAGGCGTTTTCGGATGGGGTCATCGCGATCATCATCACCATCATGGTGCTGGAGTTGAAGGTGCCGCACGGCCACGACCTGGAGGCGCTGCGGCCCCTGTTGCCGGTGTTCCTGTGCTATGTGCTGTCGTTCGTGAATGTCGGCCTTTACTGGAACAACCACCACCACATGTTTCAGGCGGTCAAGCACGTTGGGGGCTGGGTGCTGTGGGCCAATCTGCACCTTCTGTTCTGGCTGTCGCTGATGCCCTTTGCCACCGCTTTCATGGGCGAAAACGGCGCGGCCCCGGTGACGGTGGCGCTTTATGCGGGGAACCTGTGCATGTGCGCCATCGCCTATACGCTCTTGGTCTTGGCCCTGGTCGGCCAGCACGGCAAGGATTCGGACTTTGCCCGCGCCCTGGGGTCGGATATCAAGGGCAAGGTCTCGCTAGGGGCTTATGTGGCGGCGATCCCGCTGGCCTTCTGGATGCCCGCGGTGTCCCTGCTGCTGATCGCGGGGGTGGCATTGCTTTGGGTGGTGCCGGACCGTCGCTTTTCCACCGCCGCCTGAACCGATGAAAGCCTGACATGCCCGTGATCACCTGTATCGACGATCTGAAGCGCCTCCATCAGCGCCGCGTGCCCCGCATGTTCTGGGACTATTGCGAAAGCGGATCCTACACCGAACAGACCTTTCGCGACAATTCCGACGATTTCGCCCGGATCCGGCTGCGCCAAAGGGTGGCGCGCGATTTGTCGGGGCGCAGCACCGCAAGCGAGATGATCGGTCAGCCCGGGGCGATGCCGGTGGCGCTGGCGCCGGTGGGGTCGACCGGCATGCAATCGGCGGATGGCGAGATCAAGGCCGCGCGGGCGGCCGAGGCCTTCGGCGTGCCCTTTACCCTGTCCACCTTCTCGATCTGCTCGATCGAGGATGTCGCCGCCCATACGACCAAGCCCTTCTGGTTTCAGCTGTATGTGATGAGGGACGAAGATTTCGTCGATGGCATGATCGAGCGGGCCAGGAAGGCCGGGTGTTCGGCGCTGGTCCTGACGCTTGACTTGCAGATCATGGGTCAACGCCACAAGGACCTGAAGAACGGGCTGACGGCTCCGCCCCGCATGACGCCCCGCAACCTTCTGGACATGGCGCTGCATCCGCGCTGGTCGCTGGCCATGGCGGCAACCAAACGGCGGACCTTTCGCAATGTGGTTGGCCATGCCAAGGGCGTTGTCAGCCTGCAGGACCTGAGCCGCTGGTCGAACGAGAATTTCGATCCGCATCTGGACTGGAAAAAGGTCGAACGACTGCGCGACAAATGGGGCGGCAAGCTGATCCTGAAGGGCATTCTTGACCCCGACGATGCCCGCATGGCCGCCGATGTGGGTGCCGACGGGCTGATCGTGTCAAACCATGGCGGGCGGCAGTTGGACGGGGCCCTGTCCACCATCCGCGCCCTGCCCGGCATCGTGCGCGCCGTGGCGGATCGCACCGAGGTGTATCTGGACGGCGGCATCCGTTCAGGTCAGGACGTGCTGAAGGCGCTGGCGATGGGCGCGCGCGGCACCTTTATCGGGCGCAGCTATCTGTATGGTCTGGGGGCCATGGGACAGGCGGGCGTGACAAGGGCGCTTGAGGTGATCGCCAAGGAAATGGACATCACCATGGCGCTGTGCGGCGTCCAACAGGCGCGCGACTTCAGCCGCAAACATGTTCTGGTGCCCGAGGATTTTGAGGGGCGTTGGGCCTAGTCCTGAAGGTTCAGGGTCTTGATCTGCTCGCCAAACGGGAAACAGGGACGGTTTTATCCTTGGCGGGGCCACGCTGGAACTCCGGTTTTTCACCGCCGGAACGGGCGCGCGCGGCATGACAACTTTGGCCGTAGAAGAGGTGTTTCAGGCCCCCTCCCCCACAACCCCTGCCCTGCGGAACCATTCCACGATCGCCGCGCGCTCGGCAGGCTCCATATAGCTGACGTTGGCGGGGGGCATGGCGTGGGTGATGCCCGCCTGCACATAGATCCGCCTGGCGTTCAGCGCGATCTGCGCCGGGGTTTCCAGAACCACGTCCTTGGGCGGCCAATGGATGCCGTCATACCCCGGCTCTGCTGCATGGCACATCGCACAGCGGCCCTGCACGATGGCAACAACCTCGTCAAAGCCCGCCGAATTGGCAAGCACCAGGGCCGGGCGCGGCAAACGCGCCTCTTCGGGCAGGGTGCGCATCGGCGCGGTGGACAGCCAGGCCACGATCAGGAACAGGATCGCGGTGGCGAACCAGGTCCAGTGCGGGTTGCCCTTGCGGGCGTGTTTGGAATTGAACCAGTGCCGGATCGTCACCCCCATCAGGAACACCAAGGACGCGATGACCCAGTTGTATTGCGTGGCAAACACCAGCGGGTAATGGTTCGACAACATCAGGAACACAACCGGCAGCGTCAGATAGTTGTTATGCGTCGACCGCTGCTTGGCGATCTTGCCATATTTCGGATCAGGCTTGCGACCTGCCATCAGGTCGGCAACCACGATGCGCTGGTTCGGCATGATGATGAAAAAGACGTTCGCGCTCATGATCGTGGCGGTAAAGGCCCCCAGATGCAGCAGGGCCGCGCGGCCGGTGAAAACCTGGGTATAGCCCCAGGCCATAGCCACGAGAATGACATAGAGCCCCACCATCAGCCGGGTGTTGTCATCGCCAAAGCGGCTTTTGCAGATCAGGTCATAGATGATCCAGCCGAAGGCCAGCGACCCCAGTGAAATCGCAATCGCCTGCGCCTGGCTCAGATCGGCGACCTCGGGGTCGATCAGATACAGGTCAGAGCCCAGGTAATAGACCAGCACCAGCATGGTAAAACCGGTCAACCAGGTGGCGTAGCTTTCCCATTTGAACCAGACCAGGCCATCGGGCATCTGCGCGGGCGCCACCAGGTATTTCTGGATGTGATAGAACCCGCCGCCGTGAACCTGCCATTCCTCGCCATCCGCACTGGAGGCCAAGGCGCGGTCGCGGTGCAGGCCCAGGTCCAGCGCGATGAAATAGAACGACGACCCGATCCAGGCGATGCCCGTGATCACATGCAGCCAGCGCACCGCCAGTTCCACCCATTCCCACAGCACGATCCAGTCATACATCGGCGGTCATTCCCCTTTGTGGACAGCTTCCAGATGGTGGCCGTCGGCGTCAATAACGAAACAGGCGTAGTAGTGGGGCCCAAAGTTTGCCCTGAGACCCGGCTTGCCATTGTCGCGCGCGCCCTTGTCCAAAGCCGCCTGATAAAACCCATCCACCGCCGCCCGGTTTGGCGCTGCAAAGGCCAGATGAAACCCCGGCCCCGCCGCTTGCGCCGCTGCCACCTGCTTCAACGCCAGAATATCCTGGCCAACTTCCAGACCAAAGCCCACGAATCCATGCGCCTCGGCCACCAAGCGGTAGCCCAGGGCCGCCAAAGCCGCGCCATACAGTGCCCGTGATGTGGCAAGGTCAGACACCGGCAAAGAGATATGGTGCAGCATGGGATCCTTGCGCCTTTCGCGACCTTGGCAAAGCCTATACCGGGGTGGATAATTCTGATAATCCGTTTAATGTCGGATCACTTTCAGATTTCGCACGATAATCGGGGCGACCCATGTCCTATGTGAACAATCTTCGCATGTTTGTCCGGGTTTACGAGCTGGGCTCGATGTCGGCGGCGGCCCGCGATCAGCGCACCTCGCCGGCGGTTGCGTCGTCACGGATTTCCGAGTTGGAAAAGCATCTGGGGGTGCGGCTGTTTTCGCGT
>JANMJC010000187.1:0-8456 GCA_031371185.1 Paracoccaceae bacterium
GATTCTTCTGGTCGGAGGGCTTGGCGCCTGTGCGGGCCCCTCGCAGTCCAGCCGGAATCTGACACCCAACTACACCTCGGCCGACGGGGTCGCCAATCCGACAGACGTGATCGCCTCGATCACCCCTGTGGCGGTCAAGGGCATCGAGATCTCTGTGCCGCAATCTTTGACGGTCAGCGAGGCCAATGTGATGGTGCCGGTGACCGACATCGTCTGGCGCGGCGATCCGATGGGCGACCGGCGCCCGCAGGTTGCGGCGATGTTTCAGGCGGCGGCAGCGCAGGCGAGCGCGGGTCTGACCGAGGGGCGCGGCGTGATCCTTTCCCTGGAAGTGACGCGGTTCCATGCCTTGACCGAAAAGGCGCGTTATCTGACGGGCGGCAACTATGCGATGCACTTCCTGCTGACCCTTCGTGACGCGGAAACCGGCGCCGTGATTGACGGGCCGCGCGAAGTCGTGGCCGATGTCCGGGCCTCGGGCGGGGTGCGCGCGATTGCCGAAGACAACGCAGGGCGCACCGAAAAGGTCGTCGTCGTCGAACGCCTGACCGAAGTGTTGCAATACGAATTGACCCATCTGGTGCTGGCACCCCCGACCTGACCGCTGTCAGTTCGACACCCGCATTTGCAAGGCCCCGGCGAACCCAAGCGCCGGGGCTTTCGCATTTTTGCGCGCCGGGGTATGCAGCGCCATGACCCATGATGATCCTGACCAGCCCGCAGCAAACCTTTATGGCGACCGCCCCGTGGTGCGCCTGAAACCCAAGTCCGAGGCGCGCGCCTTGCGCCATGGATTTCCATGGGTCTATGCCGACGAGTTGGTGCAAGACCGGCGCACCAGCAGCCTGGCCCCCGGACGTCTGGCCGTTCTGGAAGATGCCGAGCGGCGGCCCCTGGGTCTGGTCACGGTCAATGTGAAATCCAAGATCATCGCGCGAATGCTGGACCGCGATCCCATGGCCGAGATCAATCAGGACTGGTTTGCGGGCCGCATCGGTCGGGCCCTTGCCCTGCGCGCGCGGCTTTATGACGCGCCGTTCTACCGGTTGGTTCATGCGGAATCGGACGGTCTGCCGGGGATCATCATCGACCGCTACGGCGAAGTTGCCGTGTTGCAGCCCAACGCCGCCTGGGCCGAAAGCCTGTTGCAGCCGCTGGTGGCTGCGTTGCAGGTGGTGACCGGGGTGCGCACCGTGGTCAAGAACGGCATGGGCCGCTCGCGCTTGCTGGAAGGTTTGGCCGAGGAAACCACGGTGCTGTGCGGCGCGCTGGACGGGCCGGTGCAGGTGCCGATGAACGGGGCAATCTATCTGGCCGATGTGAGGGGCGGGCAAAAGACCGGCCTGTTCTTTGACCAGCGGGCGAACCATGCCTTTGTCGCGGGGCTGGCGCGCGATGCCCGGGTTCTGGATGTCTTTGCCCATGTCGGCGGCTTTGGGCTGGCAGCACTTGCGGCCGGGGCGCAATCTGCGCTGGCGGTGGATGCCAGTGCTGCGGCGCTGGCCTTGGCCACACAGGGGGCTGCGGCCATGGGGCAGGGCGCGCGGTTCAGCACCCGGCAGGCCGATGCCTTTGACGCGCTGGAATCCCTGGGCGCCGAGGCCGCGCGGTTCGAGGTGGTGATCTGCGATCCGCCGGCCTTTGCCCCGGCCAAGCCCGCGCTTGAGGCGGGACTGCGCGCTTATGAACGGCTGGCCCGGCTGGCCGCACCCTTGGTCGCACCCGGCGGCTATCTGGTGTTGTGCTCGTGCTCTCATGCCGCCGATCTGACGCTGTTTCGCAATGCCTGCGCGCGCGGCATCGGGCGGGGCGGGCGGCGTGGCCAGATCCTGTACACCGGATTTGCCGGCCCGGATCATCCGATTCTGCCGCAACTGGCCGAAAGTGGCTATCTGAAATCGCTGGTTTTCCGGCTGGATTGATGCGCCGGGCCCGTCCCCATGGCGTGCCTTGCAAGGGGTGCGGACGGTGAGGGTGGTTCTGGACGCCTGCGTCCTGTACCCCACGGTGCTGCGCGAGATCCTGTTGGAGGTGGCAAAGGCGGGTCTGTTCGAGCCGGTCTGGTCCGACCGCATCCTGCGCGAATGGGTGCTGGCCACGGCCAAGATCGGGACCGGGGCGCAGGTGCTGGCCGAAGGCGACGCTGCACTGGCCCGAGCGGCCTTTCCCCGCGCCACCATTGCCGCCCAGCCCCAGCTTGAAGCGCGCCTGACCCTGCCCGATGCCAATGACATTCATGTGCTGGCCGTGGCGGTCACCTCGCATGCCGACGCGATCCTGACCTACAACTCCAAAGACTTTCCGCGCCCGGTTCTGGCGGATTACGGGATCGAGCGGCGCGAGCCGGACGGCTTTCTGTGGGAATTGTGGTCGGGGCATCCGAGCCAGGTCGCACGGATCGTCGAAGGGGTGCGCGCCACGGCCGAGCGGCTGTCAGGCCAGCCGATGACGACGAAGTCGCTGTTGAAACGGGTGCGGCTGCATCATCTGGGCAAGGCGCTGTCCGCGGCGGGCTGAGCCGCCCATCGCGCCGAGTTCGCTTGGATGGCGGCGATCCGTTCGGGGGATCTGGGGTGGCTGAGCAGCCAGGCCGGAACCCCCTGCGCCCGCGAGGCGACCAGCGCATCAAGTTTGCGGAACAAGGATATCTGCGGCCCGGTGCCGATGCCCGCCTTGATCAACAGGGCCGAGGCCCAGGCGTCGGCCTCGAACTCGTCGCGGCGCGACAGGCGGGCCATCAGGGCGGTGGACAGGATGTTGGCCAGCCAGATGCCGACAAAGGGCAAAATGCGGTTGAGCACCGCCGACAAAAGCATGAAAACCGCGTTCTGGCCGGTGAAATCAATCATTCGCCGCCGCAGGTGGCCCAGGGCGACATGGCCCAATTCATGCGCGATGACCGAGGCCAGTTCTTCGGCGCTGACCTCGCCACGCGCCTTGCGCGCCAGAAATCCGGCCGTCAGAAAGATGCGGCCATCGGGGGCGGCCAGACCGTTGACGCTCTCGGTCTGAAAGACAAAGACCTTGATCGCGGGCAGGTCCAGCGCCTGTGACAGGCGACGGGTCAGGACGGCAAGTTCGGGATCGTCCAGCGGATGCGATCGGTCGTTCAGCGCGGCTTTGGTGCGCCAGACCGAAAACCACATCATCGCAAGGCCATAGGTCAGGGCAAGCAGGACGGGAAGAAACCGGATCATGCAGGGAAGATGGGCGCGCGCGGGCAAAAGTAAAGGCGTCAGCCGGCCCCGGCCCGCTGAATTCGTGCCGGCAAGACCCGGCACAGCGGTTCCGGCGGCCACGAACCCAAGGATCGCGGTCAGCATCCTCGCAGCGGCCGGAAGACTTCCGGCACATGCGCGTCCCATCAGCACGAATGGCCCCAATCCACCGCCGCGCCCGTGATGCGGGACGGGTGAAGATGGCCCATCGCTGCCACATCACGCCGGACAGAAGCCTGCACGGCCATTTCGCGGGCTTGGATCACAAAACCGCCTGACCGTCGATATTGCCCGGAAAGAACCGGGTCAGCGACAGGGCCGGAACCGGTCTTGAGAGCGGTGCCAGAGGTCTTTCAGCGCAACGACTTGATGCCCTGCGCGATGCCTTGCAGGGTCATCGGCACCATATGGCCGCCAAAAGCCGACCGGATCAACCGGATGGACTGCGTCTGGTCCCAATAGGCCTGCGGCGTGGGGTTGATCCACAGATGGTTGGGCCATTGCGCACAGGCGCGGGCCAGCCAGGTGCTTCCGGCTTCGGCGTTCCAATGCTCGTTCGCGCCGCCGATCTGCTGAATTTCATAGGGGCTCATCGACGCATCCCCCACAAAGATCGCCTTGTAATCAGAGCCATAGGTCCGCAGCACCTCGGCAGTCGGGGTCTGGGCGTTCCAGCGCCGGGCATTGTCGCGCCACAGGCCTTCGTACAGGCAATTGTGGAAATAGAAATGCTGAAGATGCTTGAATTCGGCGCGGGCGGCGCTGAACAACTCTTCGACGACCTTGACATGGGCGTCCATGCTGCCACCCACATCCAGAAACAACAGGACCTTGACGGCGTTGCGCCGCTCGGGGCGGGTCTGGACATCCAGCCAGCCATGGTCGGCGGTGGCGCGGATCGTGGCGTCCAGATCGAACTCGTCCGCCGCGCCCTCGCGCGCCCAATGGCGCAGACGGCGCAGCGCCACCTTGATGTTGCGCGTGCCCAGTTCGACCCGGTCATCGAGGTTGCGAAACTCGCGCTTGTCCCAGACCTTGACCGCACCTTGATGTCGGCTTTCGGTCTGCCCGATGCGCAGGCCTTCGGGGTTGAAACCATAGGCGCCGAAGGGCGATGTTCCCGCCGTTCCGACCCATTTGCTGCCGCCCTGATGACGACCCTGCTGTTCGGCCAGCCTTTGGCGCAGGGTTTCCATCAGGGCATCGAACCCGCCAAGCACCTGAATTCGCGCTTTTTCTTCGGGCGACAGGAATTTCTCGGCCAGCTTTTCCAGCCAGTCGCGGGGCAGGTCGATGGCCTCCAGCACCTGAGCTGCACTCAAAGCTTCAAGCCCGTTGAAGGCCTGCGAAAAGGCGCGGTCAAAGCGGTCGAGGTGACGCTCGTCCTTGATCAGAATGCTGCGGGCAAGATGGTAGAAGCCCGTGACATCATATGTCACCAGACCCGCCGCCACGCCTTCCAGAAAGGACAGGAACTCGCCCAGGGAAACCGGAACGCCCTCTTTCCGCAAGATCTGGAAGAAGGGCAGGAACATCGGCCTACCCCGCGAGGGCGCGCGCGATGATGACCGAGGCGAACAGGCCGACCAGGGCAAAGGCGATGGCCAGAACGGTTGCCCAGTGCAAAAGATCGGTGGCGCGCCCACCCTGCCTGCGGGCCAGACCCGCGCCAACCAGGGCGCCAAACGCAGCCCCGCCCAGAATGTAATAGGTCGCGACGATCACAAGGGCCCCCTTTCGGGGTCGATGCCCCGCTATCCGCGTGCGGCGAGCGCGGCCACTTCTGCCGACTTGGCCCGCATCGCCAGATCCGAGCCGAAGCCATAGCGCGCCCATCCTACAGTGTCGAGACGGATCGCCCGGGCTGCTTCGATCTGCCCCATCTCTTCCAGCGCCTTGGCCTTGATCAACATCAGCGTCGACAGCATCGCGGCATTCTGCCCGGCCCGAACCACCGGGATCGCCCGGTCGGCAAAAGCCGCGGCCTGTTCGTTCTGCCCTGCCGCCAGCGCAATCGCCGCCAGTTGCACATCGACATGGGCGGCGTGGATGCCGCCATCCGGCATGGCGCGGTAAACTTCGGAAGCGGCGGCAAAGTATTCGACCGCCTGGGCCGGGTTGGCGGGGGCGTTCAGCCGGCCAAGCAGGAAATAGGACAGGCCCAGCCGATTGTCCTGCCAGCCTTGCGCCATGGCCATTTTCAACATCTGTTCGGCCGCCGCCTTGCGCGACCCCGCACCGCCCCCTCCCATCGCGCGCGACACCAGCGCCAGCCAGGCGGGCGGCGTTGCCGAAGGAACCGCGCGACCGGTGGAATATTGCCCTGACGGATTGTAGCGCGCGACAAGGTCGGGCAGCACGGCGGCCACCTGCGCCTGATTCATTCCGCTTTGCAGTTCCGGCGCATAGTGCAGCCGCAG
Organism: Paracoccaceae bacterium; assembly: GCA_031371185.1. Lineage (GTDB taxonomy): Bacteria > Pseudomonadota > Alphaproteobacteria > Rhodobacterales > Rhodobacteraceae > CAIYZT01. Next base: position 5,639 of record JANMJC010000187.1, read on the forward strand.
CATCAGCATGTCGAAATCGGTCAGGACCGAATTGAAATTGTCATCGTTGAAGACCGAGTCGGACAGTTCGTACAGGTCGTTCAGCGGGCCCATCGCCTGGGCCAGTTCTTCGTGCAGGCAATCGCGCACTTCTTGCGGGCTGCTGTTTTCGGGCACAAAGACCGCGACCCGAGAGCGCTGCACGACATGGGCCCAATCGACCGCCGCCGTCCCGCGCGCGTCGCGGTACTCTTCAAGACTGCTGACATTGGGCACGACAAAGCAGGCCGCCGTGGGGACCAGACGCTTCATCTGGGCACCGGGTACGAAGATGACCGTGATCGAGGCCGCCTCGGCATGTGACGACGCCGACATGTTCAGACCGGCCTCGGCGCGAAACCGGGCGATCAGGCGGTCCAGTTCGGCGCCGGCGGTGTTGGGGACATTGCCGGTCAGCGCCACGGTGATCGGGCCTTCGAAACGCGACATGCGGTTCAGGTCGCGCCCGCTTTCCAGATGAAATTCAAGCGTCAGGAAATTCGCGGCCAGTTCGGCGTTGGGCCGCCCGATGCCAGCGGGAGCCTGCGACGCGAAACCCTGCATCGGGGGCAGGGACAATCCGCCGGGCGCGGTTTCGGGATAGCTTTTGGTCACCTGGTCCGGAGGTGTCCCCGAACAGGACATCATCAGCACAAGCGACAGCAGCGGCAATTTGCGCATTCTTGGCAGCCTTCAAATTCGGTGCTTCCTTCGCACCCCCCAAACTTCAACCGAACGGGGCCCCTTGAACGACCTGAAATGCCAAGCTGGCCGCCCCCGCGCCGATGCCTTGCCACGCCAAACCGCGCCGGGATTTCCGACCGATTGAGCGACCCTCTGCCCAATGACATACCGTCCCCCGCGAGCAGCAAGGGGCCGACGCCGCCTGACGCGCTGACGGGGTGGCAGATCACCCCGTCAGCGGTTGGAACCCCAGATCAGGGCCCCATTTCAGGCATCACACGATCTCTGTTGGGCAGAGGATCACTGTCTGTGACAAGACACCGGCCAAGTGTCGTTAGATGGGCGCGTTTATGTCAATGATGAGGAAACAGGCGGATTGGACCGAAACTAGACATAGCGGCCAAGAGCCGGAGGGACGCCAGATTTGGCGCGTGGTCATCACGAAATACTTCAATATGTTTCAAAAATCGGCAGTGCGTGATGGCTTTGTGTCAAGATTGTGGCCAAACCTTGGCAATCCTGCCCGATTCTCTGCCGAAAAGGCCGCGTCAGTCCCGACTTACCGCGCGCCCCGGGCCATGAAGGCCAGGCGCTCGAACAGGGCGACGTCCTGCTCGGTCTTCAGCAGCGCGCCGTAAAGTTTCGGCAGAGCCGACCTTGCATCGCGGCGCAGGTCCTCGGGCGCCAGATCTTCGGCCAGAAGCAGCTTCAGCCAATCCAGCAATTCCGACGTCGAGGGGCGCTTTTTCAGGCCCGGCGTTTCGCGCAATTCGTAAAACTGCGTCAGGGCCGTGGTCAGCAGCGCCTCTTTGATGTCGGGGAAATGCAGCCGCACGATGGCCGCCAACGTTTCGGGATCGGGAAAGCGGATGTAGTGGAAAAAGCAGCGGCGCAGAAAGGCGTCGGGCAATTCCTTTTCGTTGTTCGAGGTGATGATGACGACCGGGCGGTGCCGGGCGCGGATTGTCTCGCCGGTCTCGTAGACGTGCAACGCCATCTGGTCGAGTTCCTGCAACAGGTCGTTGGGAAACTCGATGTCGGCCTTGTCGACCTCGTCGATCAGCAGGACCACCCGGGCGTCGCTGGCAAAGGCCTGCCACAGCTTGCCGCGGCGGATGTAATTGCCCACCTCGTTGACCCGCGCGTCGCCCAACTGACTGTCGCGCAACCGGCTGACCGCATCGTATTCATACAGGCCCTGCGCGGCCTTGGTGGTGGATTTGACATGCCATTCGATCAGCTCCATCCCCAGAGCCTTTGCCACCTGACGCGCCAACTCGGTCTTGCCGGTCCCCGGCTCTCCCTTGACCAGAAGCGGGCGCTGCAGGGTGACGGCGGCATTGACCGCGACGCGCAGATCTTCGGGGACGATGTAGCGGTCAGTCGAGGCAAATGTCATGGTCTTCGGTCCCTATCCTGTGGGGCGGACCCTAAGGGCCCCACGATTTCGTGGCAACCGCTAGTGACAAGGGTTTCGCTTTGGGCTAAGGGGGCGGCCAGAGTGGAGCGAGCGTCGTCGATGGCCCACTGTTCGACGCAGGCCGCCCGGTATTTGGAGAGTGCTGCGATGAAAGCCGAAGTATTTCTTCCGGATGACTATCGTCCGGCAGAGGACGAGCCGTTCATGAATGACCGGCAACTGGAGTATTTCCGGCGCAAATTGCTGGTCTGGAAACAAGAGCTTCTGGATCAAAGTGCGGAAACCATCGACAACCTGCAGGAATCGGCGCGCTCGGTGCCGGATCTGGCGGATCGCGCCTCTGAAGAGACTGACCGGGCGCTGGAACTGCGCACCCGCGACCGCCAGCGCAAGCTGGTTGGCAAGATCGACGCCGCCCTGCGCCGGATCGAGAACGGCGAATTCGGCTATTGCGACGTGACCGGAGAGCCGATCAGCCTGAAGCGGCTGGATGCGCGGCCGATCGCGACCATGACCCTGGAAGCGCAGGAAAAGCACGAGCGCCGCGAAAAGGTTCACCGCGACGAATGACCGCGCCGCCTTGCGGGGCCGCAGGCGCTGAACGACACTGTCGCCGGGCCGAAGGGCCCCGCGGGTTTTTTTGCCGGAGGGAATATTTGCAAAAGATAGCGGGGTATAACCGGTGTGGGGGGCGGG
>JANMJC010000197.1:0-11166 GCA_031371185.1 Paracoccaceae bacterium
CCCAGACCCGCAAGGGCGACCACCATGGCCACATTGGCGTTTTGCGGAAACCGCGCCGCAGCTTCCCTGGCGGTCCCCTGAAAGAAGGTACAGGGCGCATCCAGCGCGGCCAGATTGCACAGGGTCCCGGCTTCGGTCCCACTCCAGGCCTGCGGGGGTTTGACGATCCGGTGTTCGACCTGTGCCAGACCCATCCGCGACGCCGCGGCCAAAGCATCCATCCCGCCAATTGCTCCGGGTGGAATGATCAGGCGCGCGCCCTGTTCGGCGGCAATCCGTCGCAGATCGTCCAGAAGCGCGATGTCGGTGAAAGCCGCCGTGGAACTGACGGCAAAATCCATGCCGGCGCCCAGGGCGGCACGGCCCCAGGGCGCCACCGAGGCACTACCCGCCGCCTCGACCACCAATTCCGCGTCAAGGTCCGCAAGGGCGGAAGGATCGGTCAGGACGGGCACACCGTCCGGCAGACCAACGCGCCGGGACCCATCGCGCAGCCCCAGGGCGGCAATCCTGCCGCCGTTGCCCCGTTCGGCCAGCAGGCGAAAGACCGCGCTGCCAATGGCGCCAAAACCGATCAGCACCACAGAGCCGGAGGTTCTCAAAGTTGAACCCATCCTGCAGGAGGTTCCTTGCCCGGATGCAGGGTGCCACAGTTGGGACAGGTCCGCAGGGCCTCGTCGGCGTAGAACCGGGCATAGATCGGCGGAAGGTCATCGACGATGCTTTCCAGATCGACCTCGGCCCGGTGAACGCGCGCCTGACACGAAAAGCAGTACCATTCCACCGCATCCAGCGCACCCTCGGGCCGCGCCGATTCGATCACCAGCCCGACAGAGCCTTCCTGCGGGCGCTGCGGCGAATGGCGCATGTGGGCGGGCAGCAAAAAGATGTCGCCCTCGCGGATCGGCACGTCATAGAATTCGCCCGATCTGGGATCATGCAGCTTCAGCAGCATGTCGCCCTTGATCTGGTAAAAGAATTCCTCGACCGGATCATCGTGATAATCGGTGCGCTTGTTGGGACCACCGACCACCGTCACCATCAGATCGGCATCCTTGAACACCAGTTGATTGCCGACCGGGGGCTTCAGCAGGTGCTTGTGTTCATCAATCCATTTCTGAAAATTGAAGGCGGCAAGGCGTGACATGGGATCCTCCCTTACGGTTTCAGACCGCAGGCCGCAAAGGCGGCGCGGGTTTCGGCTTTTTCGGCGTCGGTCAGTTCCAGACAGGGCGGGCGGACGCTGCCGCCGGTCTGCCCCAGCAAGGACTGCCAGTACTTCTGATGGGCATGCGGCTTTTCCGGCGGGCGGGTATCGCGCAGCGCGCGGCGCACGGGATCAAGCGATGCCGAAATCGCCCGCGCCGCTTCGATGCGCCCAGCAAAGGCGGCTTCGGTGTAATCACGCATCCGGTGATCGCGGGCGGTCTGCAAAAGATAGGGGGGCGACGAACACAGGTACAATTGCCAGCCCAGTTCCACGATGTTGTCCAGCCATTCCTCTTCCGACGATGTCGAGACGATGATCCGGTCCCCGGCCAGCCGCGTCAGTTCCGCATATAGCGGGCGCGGCACGGAATACTTGATCGCCACCACGGTTTCGATGTCGGCCAGGCGGTTGCACAACTGCGGGCTCATGACATAGCCGCTGTCGGGGTGCGACCACAGCGCGATGCCGATATCGACCGAGGCCGCGATGGTTTCGTAATAGCGCTGCAGGGTTTCGTCCTGTTCGCGGAAGAAATGCAGCACCGGCGCGTGAACCACGATGTAATCGGCCCCGCAGGTCTGGGCATGGCGGGCAAGATCCATGACCACGTCCATGTTCTGGTCCGAGCAGGACATGATGGTTTGCGCGCGCCCGGCACAGGCCGACACCGCAAGGTCAAAGCAGCGCTTGCGTTCGGGCACAGACATGGAAAAGAACTCACCCTGCTTGCCGGCGATGAAAAAGCCCGCGATGCCCAGATCCGTGATCCAGTGGTTGATGTTGGCCGCGAAGCCATCTTCGTCCAGCGATCCATCGGCATGAAAGGGCATCAGCGCGGCGGCCCAGATGCCGCGCATATGGGCGCGGGCGTGGGATTTGGCGGTGGCGCGGGTGTAATTCACAGTCTTGCTCCTGAAACGGTCGGATCGCTGTCCAGGCCCATCTGGTGCGAGACGGTTTTCACTTCGACATAATGCTGCATCCCTTCGGTGCCGCCCTCGCGTCCCTGACCGCTTAGCCGGACGCCGCCGAACGGAACCTCGGGCACCGAGGCCTCCAGGGTGTTGATCGACAGATTGCCGACCTCGACCTCGGTCATCAGACGGTCCACGGTCGCGGCATCATGGGTAAAGGCATAACCCGCAAGGCCGAAGGGCAGGCTGTTTGCACCGGCAATCGCCTGATCCAGCGAAGTCGTCGGGTTGATCACGGCGATCGGGCCGAAGGGTTCCTCGCGCATCACACGGGCATCTGCGGGCACCTCGGCCAGCACGGTCAGCGGGTAGAAATACCCGCGCCCCTTTGGCCTGACACCGCCGCACAGCACGCGGGCACCCTTGGCGCGGGCATCTTCGACCAGCATGTCGATCGCCTCGATCCGGCGGTGATTGGCCACCGGGCCCATGTCGACGCCCGAAGCCAGCCCATTGCCCACGCGCAGCGCGGCCGCGCGCTCGACAAAGGCCTGCGCATAGGGGCGGTACAGCCCTTGGTCCACATAGAACCGGGTCGGAGAGGTGCAGACCTGCCCTGCGTTGCGCGCCTTGCGCGCCGCCGACATCCGGCCTGCCGCCACCGGGTCCACGTCATCGCACACGATCACCGGCGCATGGCCGCCCAGTTCCATCAGCACCGGCGTCATCGACCGCGCCGCAAGCTCTGTCAGCCGGATCCCCACCGAGGTTGACCCGGTAAAGGCCACCAGTCGCACCTGATCCTGCGGGATCAGGTAGGACGAGATGTCGGACGGGTTCCCGAACACAAGGTTCAGCACCCCCGCAGGCAGCCCGGCGTCGTGAAAAGCCCGTGCGATGTGCCAGCACCCTGCCGGAGTTTCCTCGGCAGCCTTGATGATGATGGAACAACCCGCCGCCAGGGCCCCGGCAATCTTTCGGGCGGGCTGGCTCATCGGGAAATTCCACGGCGAAAAGGCCGCCACCGTGCCCACGGGTTGCTGCAAGACCAGATAGCGGATGCCCGGAGCGCTTGGCACGATGCGCCCGTACAGCCGCTGCGCCTCGCCCGCGTCCCATTCGAAGAATTCGCAGCCCCGGATCACCTCCAGCCGCGCCTGAGCCAGGGGTTTGCCATGTTCCAGCGTGATCGCATGGGCAATGTCCTCGATCCGGGCGCGCATCAGGGCGCAGGCCCGCAGGATGACCTCGGCGCGTGCGCGCGGCGCGGTGGCCTTCCAAAGCCGAAAGCCCCGGGCAGCAGCCGCCAGCGCGTCATCCAGATCCTGCCGCCGGGCCACGGGCACCTGCCCCAGCACATCTTCGGTTGCGGGGTTCAGAACCGGCAAGGCCTGTCCCGTCTTGCGCCAGCCCCCGTCGATGTAAAGGCTCAGGTCGGGATAGTCGGGCATGGGTCACCGGCAGGTCCAGGAAGGAATTGACCGACAGAATGGAAGCCTTTTGACATGAATGCAATTGAACTGACGGCCATTGGATATTCCTGAAAGCCATAGTCGACCCGTAACCTGCTATTCCTTTTGTTCATGTCCATAGGCAAAACATTCCCTTTTCCTTTGACCCGCAGCGCGCGACGCTTTGCGCCAGCCGCCATACCCGGCGACCTCAACAGGAGAGTAGGAATGAAATACGCAGGCCTGTTCATGGCAACCGCCGCAGTTGGCGCGATGCTGACCTCTGCCGGCCCGGTCCACGCCTGGGGCGACGAACCCCTGGGCGAGATCAACATCACCGATCCGCATCTGAAGGCCTGGGCCGCCATCACCCCGGAGAACCCGCCGGGCGAGCCTGTCCCGGGAACCGATTACGGCATGGACCCGGCAACAGGTTCATTCAAACATCCCGTGGCAACTCCGCTGACCGATGATGCGCCCGCCTTCCCCGGCCAGTTCGAGGGATGGGACCAGAACACCTATGCCAAAAACGTCACCGAGATTGCCTTTTATCCGCATGTCACCTCGCCGTGGCATGCCTGGCCCGATGTGGTCGATTTCGACGGCAGACGCTATCTTTATGCCCATGACCGCGATTACATGCGCGTCCTTGACATCACCGACCCCGCACATGCGGTCGAGGTCTATTCCAAGGGCGGCGTCTGGGGCAAGGACGGATCATCCGAGGAATTCGACAGCGCCGCCGTGACCGACTATTTCGGCGGCATCACCATCGCCTGGAATGCCGACCTTCAAAAGAACATCGTCGTTGCATCCTACGAGATCGGCCGACAGGGCCTGATGCGCGACAAGCGCCGCGAGCCCGACAAGGTCGAGGCGCAACGCAAGTACAACTCGTTGAAAGGCTTCAAGGTCTACAGCATGGATGGGCCGACGCCGGACAAGTGGACCCTGATTGCCACCCGCACGACCGATGTCGCGCATCCCGATGCGCCGATCGGACAGCAACAGGGGTCCGGCTCGCTGGACGCGCCGAACTATACCGGCGGCAAATACATGATCCTGTCGGCGGCCCCGGATGACAGCTATGCCCTGACCGAGTTTCCCGATTACCTGTATTCGCCGGGCTATCAGGTCTGGGACATGTCCGACCCGGCCAATCCTGTGTTCGTCAAACAGGTCACGGTGCCCGGTCAGATCGTGGGCGATGCGGCCAGCGAGGCGGCCTATCTGGAAAACCCGCGCGCGGGCAACCGGACGTCGTGGATGGGGTCACGGATGCCGATGTTCACGCCCACACCGCTGGACAAGGGCGGCACGATCGGTTTTGGCGCGATGGCGGGTCTGGGTCTGTACACCTTCGATCTGACCAACCCGGCCGATCCGCAGATTCTGGGCCATCTGACCACGCCGCCCAGCTATGCGGGGACTGAATTCGACAACGTCGATACCAGCCAGTACCTTCGCACCGGCCATGTGCTGTCGAACGGCTATCCGATGAACTCGAACTGCTACGAGCCCTACAAGGACGTCTATGTCATCGACGCCAAGGACCCGGCCAATCCGAAGATTGCCGCGACCCTGCCACGTCCGACACCGCCCAAGGAGGCAGAGTTTACCGATTACTGCCAACGCGGCGGCAGCTTTGGCCCCAAACGCTCGGGCACGGCCCATCAGCCGGGCTATGGCCATGACGGTGTCGTGCCCTATGCCTTCTACACCGCCGGTTTGCAGATCTTCGACGTAACCGACCCCACCAGGCCGGAAATCGGCGCCTATTTCGTGCCGCGCTTCCCCACTGTCGACGAGATGCCGGACTGGACCTTCAACAACGCCAACTTCGCGGTCTTCACCGAATATGACCGCAACATCATCTGGCTGTTCTCGGGCAACGGGGTTTACGCGCTGTCCACGCCGATGCTGGGAGAGCCGGTGATGGGGCCAAGCGCCACGATCTGGCCACCGCGCGACTGACATGTGACTGGCGTCCCGCCCTCCTCCCCACCCGCGCTGACCTGCGCGTGGGGGGAAACCCAAGGCCCCGGACTTCGAACAAAGCCCGGGGCCCGTGCGGTTTCCGACCCTGCCCCGATCAGGTGACGGCCTTGACGGCCCTGTACTGCGCTTGATCCCAGAGGCGGTTGTCCATCACGTCACGCAAGATGGCGACCGCGTCCCAGATGTCGGCAAAGGTCACATAAAGCCCGGCAAACCCGAAACGCAGAACGTCGGGGGCACGGAAATCCCCGACCGCGCCGCGATCGATCACCGCCTGCATGATGGCATAGCCATGCGCATGGGTCAGCGACACCTGACTGCCGCGCGTTCGCCCGTCGCGCGGACTGGCAAGGCCAAAGCCCTGTCCGGCCAGTTCCTGATCCACCAGCCGGATGAACAGATCCCCCAACGCCCTGCCCTTTGCCTGCAACTGCCCCATGTCCACCGTCTCGAACACCGACAGCGCCGTTTCCAAAGCGATCACCCCAAGCTGCGGGGCGGTTCCCGCCAGCATCCGCGCAATTCCCGGGTCGGGTTGATAGTCATGGCCAAAGGCAAAGGGTCTGGCATGGCCGTGCCAACCGGCAATCGGCTGATAGATCCGGGCATGGTGGCGCCGGGCCGCATAGACAAAGGCCGGCGCGCCGGGCCCGCCGTTCAGGTATTTATAGCCGCAGCCCACGGCAAAATCGGCTTCGACCGCGGTCAGATCGACCTGCAACGTTCCCGCGCTATGCGCCAGATCCCAGATCGCCAGACCGCCGGCAGCCCGGGCAGCGCTTGTGATCGCCTTCATGTCATGGACCAGACCGGTCCTGTAATTCACATGAGTCAGGTGAACGAGCGCAAAGTCCGCGCCCGCCTCGACAATCGCGGCCTCGATCTGATCGGGGGCCACGCAGCGCAACTCGACGCCCTGCATCTCCGCGACGCGGGCGCTGACATAGACATCGGTCGGAAAATTCCCCATCTCCGAGATCATCACCCGCCGGTCCGGGCGCAGTTTCAGGGCCGCAATCAACACCTTGTACAGGTTGACCGAGGTGGAATCGCAGGCGATCACCTCGTCCGGCCCCGCACCGATCAGCCGGGCAATGGCCGCACCTGCGCGCTGCGGTGCCAGATACCAGTCGGCATCGTTCCACGACCGGATAAGTCCCTTGCCCCATTCTTCAGTGATGGCACGGCTCATCCGCGCCACGACCCGGCGCGGCAGGGCGCCCAGGGAATTGCCATCAAGGTAGATTGTGCCCTCTGGCAGGTCAAACTCGCGGCGGCAGGCCGCCAGGGGGTCACATGTGTCCATCGCAAGGCAATCCTGCCGGGTGACGGGGGCATCTGGTCTGGCCATCTCGGGTCCTGTTTTGCAACCGTCCTGCGCCGCGCAGGACTCCGCGCCATAAGCCGTCTTGCTTGAAATGAGCACAAGTGAGATGATCCCAATCAGGTATTCATGAATGGAAACTCGGGCCCCGACATGCATCAGGTTGCCCATCGTCTGACCGTGCGCCATCTGCGCCTGATTGCGGCAATCCTGTCCGAGGGCAACCTGCTGCGCGCTGCCGAGGCGTTGAACATGACCCAGTCCGCCGTGACCAAGGCGCTTCAGGACGCCGAGGGCCAGATGGGTGTCTTGCTGTTCGAACGCACCAACCGCGGCGTGGTGCCCACCATCTTTGGCGCAAGCCTTGCCGCCCATGCGCGGCTGATCCTTGCCCAGATCAGCAAGGCCGAACAGGAAATGGCCAACCTGCGCGATGGCACCGAGGGTCAGGTGGCGATCGGCACCTTGCTGGCAGGATCAGCGGGTTTGCTGCCCGAGGCCATTGCGCGCCTGCGTCAGGATCGGCCCAATCTGGTGATCAGGGTGGAAGAGGCGACGAATGACGTTCTGTTTCCCGCGCTGCGGTCGGGCGAACTCGACCTTATTCTGGGCCGTCTGCCGGAATTCCGTGACCGCGAGGGCATCCATCAGGAACATCTCATGAATGACCATGCGCAGATCGTGGTGCGGCGTGACCATCCCTTGACCCGCCGCGACGACCTGCAACTGTCCGATTTGCTGGAACAGGACTGGATCCTGCCCGGAGCCTCGACAACCCTGCGTCGCCAGATCGACAAGGCCTTCCGCGACGAAGGGCTTGACCCGCCCGCGCATGCGGTCGAAACCGTTTCGTTTCTGACGACGCGCAGATTGTTGCAGCTGACGGACTACCTTGCGGTCTGGCCGGTACAACTCGCACGGCTAGAAATCCAGGGCGGCACCTTTGCGGCCTTGCAAGTGCCGCTTGCGACCACAATCCGCCCGATCGGCATTTCCACCCGCGCCGACGACCTGATGTCACCGGCGGCGGCACGTCTTGTGTCTTGCCTTCGCAGGGTGGCCCATGACCTTCCGGAGGCGCCCCGCCTTTAGACCCGCCGCGCGTGCCGCCCGGCCTCGGCCCCCGCGCAGTCACGGGGCCGCAGCGGCCAAAACACCCGACCGGGGACAAAGCCGTTCGCAGGACAGGACCCGGACGCCGCGCGCTGGCGGGTCGCAACGCTGATCTGCGGTCATGGCGGCTTTCGCGGGGCGAAGCGGGCGTTGCCGCCCATCCCGCTCCGGTCGGCATCCTTCGCGCGTCAAGGGGTCAGGACGATCCTTGCCGGGCGTCACCGGCGACGGGCCCCCACTTCAGTCCGCCGACATATCGTTCGTGCATGTGCCCCGCGTCATTCAGCGCAAAAAGGTGAAGCCAGCGGTTGTCGAACAGGGCGCGCACGCCGTCGTGCCGCGCAAGGATGTCGTTGATCGCCGCCCGAGGCGCTTCGACGATGACCGAAAGGCGCAGGGGTTCGTGGGCCAGGTCCGCGCCATCATGCACCGATTGCCAGGGCAGGCCGTTGCGCAACAACCCGCCATTGCCTTCGACCACGCCGATCCCGCCGATGACATTGTGCAGCAGTTTGTTGCCACCCCCGAAGGCCGTCGGGGCCACGGTTGATCCGTAGTATTGCAGGCTGATCCAGCTTGCCACCACCACCGGGGCCGTGAGGATCAGTTCCAGCACGCCAAAGCCCTTGTCGGCCCGCCAGTCATAACTGTGCAGGAAAGCCCGCCCGCCAAGGTTCTGCGCAGCGGTGCGGCTGCGCGGCGCCGCCACGAACGCGCGGCAGCCCGCAAGCCCCCATTCCGGGCGCAATTCGGCCCAGTTGCGCGACCGACCGGCAATGTCGCGCGCAGCCTTTGCCCGTGGCAGCCGCAAGGCCCGCTCGCCCCGCGCCACCAGACCGGCGGCCGCCAGCCAGCGCTTCAACTCGGTCAGGTCTTTGGCATGGGCCGATGAAGGGTGATCGTCCTCATAGACCAGCATGTCATCGGTTGTGGTGTCATGCAGGCCCGCGACGAACAGCGTGTCCTCGGGGATGGTGATGCCGCGCGCAGGCAGGCCTTGCCTCACCTCGGTATCGTTCAGGAGGCCCGCAAGAAGCCGCGCGTTCACCTCGCCCGAATAGCCACCGCAGGCGCCACAGTGCAGGGCGCTGGCATGCGGGTTGTTGGTGACATTCGCGCCGTGCCCGGCCAAAAGCACGATGCGCGCAAAGCCATCCGTCATCGACATCGCGCGCAGCACCATTTCCGCCGAGGCCAGCTTTTGCGCGTCATCCAGAGAGGGCGAAAGCTGTGGGGCCGGGTCATGCGGCAGATGCGAAGGGCCAAGGCCAAGCGCGTCGCGCACCAGCTTGCCCGCATAGACCGGCCCCGTCGCCTCGACAAAGGCAAAGGACGACACCGCGGCCAGCTTGAAGCGGCCCCAGGCGCGTTTGGCGCGGGCGGTGATTCTTGCGGCGTCTTCCGCCCCGGCATGCGGCGGTATGGTGCAGGATTTGACGGTGGCGTTCAACAGAACCGGCAGCCGCGCCTCGGGCACGTCGGAGGCAAAGGGCCGGTGTTCGACAAAGACCCCGAAGAACCCGGCAAAACCGATGGTTTCAATGCCGGGGGCGACCCCTTCGAGCGCGCGGCGGAACACTTCGGACCGCACGTCGATGCAGAAGGCCGCCTGCAGCGCCGGGCGCGCCCGTGTCTCTGCCGGCAGACTTGCGGCAAAGGCCGCCACCATGTCGCGCTGTGCCGCACGCTCGGAGGCCTCTTGCAGGACGGCGTCGATCACCTGATCGGGACCGGGGTGCAGGGGCTGCGCATGCGCGGCAACGGCTGCGGCCCATTTGTCACCGATCCTGCCCTCGTACTGCGCCAGAAGGGCCGCATCCCACATCAGCCGGATCACCAGAAAGTCGGTCACATCGCCGTGCGTGCCCCCGGCAAGTTCGGCCTGCCACAGCTTGTAGCGGGCATACTGGCCCCACCCGCCAAGCGCCATCAGCGCGGCATGAAAGGCCGTGTCCAGCGCCTCGGACGGCAGACCCAGCCGAGCGGTGGCCCAGGCCAGCGCGTTGGGCGCAAGGGCGGGCGCCCCGGCCACAAAGGCCGCAAAGCCCATCAGCCCGGCAATCTCGGGCGTCAGATCATGGGCGGCAAAGCTGCGCCAGGCGGCATAGGCCGATGTGCCAGGTACCGTGGTCCACAGCGCCTGACCGCTGTCGAAATGCCCGGCGGCAAAGGCGCTGATCCGGTCATTGACCAGACCGGGCCAGTCGATCCCCGAAGCCTCTGCCGCCAGATGCGCCACCGAAGGCAAGGCCTGCTGCACCACCGCAGGCTGCATCAGGGCCGCTTTCAGCGCGGCCAGGTCGGCAGGCCGGCCCGTGTCAGGCGATGCGGCAAGCGCCGCCGCCAGATCGGCGTCGCATATCCGGCCATCGGCGATCCGCGCCAGATACCAGTCGCGCGGCTGGGTCACCGGGGTTCCCGACACCCGGCCAAGGCGCGCGGCGGTCTGGGCAAGGCTGTCGCCTATCTGGCCCAGAAAGGGGTTGACCGCGACGCTGGAGGCCAGGGGAAACAGCGGCGGGATCGCACGGGCCGCGGCATTGGCCGCCATGATCAGCGGCTCGCTTGGGGAAAGGCCAAGCTCGGGGTGATGGATCATCATGTCTGTCGTCCTTGGGATCTGTGAAAGCGGGTCAGGTGTTCGGCGTCTTCGCCCAGTTGCCCAGCAACCGGTCGAACACCGCATTGGCGTAAAGCCCGTTGGTCAGATGCACCCGCAGGCCTGCCGAGGCCGGATGATGCGCCCAAAGCGGAAACAGCGCCTGAGCCACAGCGACAAGGCCAAAGCTGAACACCGCCAGAACGATCAGCGCCCATTCCAGCGGGCCGGGGGCCGGCGTTGCAGGCAGGGTGCCGGCGGTCAGCGCCTCGGCCCCGGCCTGAAGGGCAAAGTATCCCAATGAGGCGGCCAGCGCGTAGACCACCGTCCGTCGCGTCAGCGCCTTCGGTGCGGCACCCGCCAACCCCTGGGCGATCAGATAGGCCACGCCAAAGATCAGGATCGCGCCCAGAGCGATTGCCTGCGCGGATTTCGCACCCAGGCCGAGGGCCTGACCAAAGCCGAAGGTCATCAGGGCATAGATCGCGAGGGCCGCCAGAAAGGCCTGCCCGACCGCTGTCCCCGACGGCACGGCAATGGATGTCGTGGCGTCGTGG
>JANMJC010000224.1:0-3768 GCA_031371185.1 Paracoccaceae bacterium
CATCAGGGCAAGCGGCACCAGCAGGTATATCAGAAACAGCCCCATGTAGATGTTGTAGAGGGTGCGGCGCATCTTATCGTTCATCTGCCTACCCCCCTATTTCGCAATATCGGTGAGCTGGACCTTGAAGACCCACATCACCAAAGACACGAACACCGTGCACAAGATCAGGAACAGGAAAGAATAGGCCGCCCCCGTGTTCCAGTCCTGCGCCTCCAGCATCCATTGCTGGATGGTCTGGGTGAACCAGTTTCCGGTAGTGGAATTGATGATCGCGGGCACCAGCAAGGAGCCTGCCGACAGCATGAACACCATGACCGCTCCGCTGGCGATGCCGGGCTTGGCATGGGGCAGGATCACCCGCCAATGGGTGCGCCACCACGGGCTGCCCAGATCCTCGGCCGCCTCGATCTGGTTGTTGTCCAGCGATTGCATGGCGTTGTACAACGGGAACAGCATGAACAGGACATAGGCATAGACCAGCGTGATGACCACCGGACTGTAGCCGTCGATCCAGCGGATTTCCTTGGAGATGATGCCAAGGGCCATCAGAAAGGCGTTCAGCGGCCCCTTCAGCGTCAGGATGATGAACCAGGCGAAAGATCGCAGCACTTCGGACACCCAAAGCGGCACGAACAGCAAGAGGAACAGCGTCGGCAACGACCGGCTGGAGACGACCTTGGCCAGGTAGAAGGCCAGCGGATAGGCCAGCAGGAAGGTCAGGAAGGTCACGACCCCGGAATAGAAGATCGTCAGAACGAACACCTTGATCCGGGCCGGCACCATCAGATCAATGCCAAGGATCGAAAACGGCACATGGTTGCCAAGGATCTGGCCGTAATTGGCCAGCGAATAGACATCCTTCGGACCGCCCACCTCGGCGACCGGCAGATAGGGGCGGAACGACGCCTCGAGCAGTTTGAAATCCGGAAGGATCACCAGAACGACCAGCCAGAAGAAGACCAGCCCCAGAAAGGTAAAGCTCAGCCCCTTGCCGTAACGGCGATACAGATCCTGCATGGCTCAGGCCCCCGTCGTGGTGCTGTCGGGCAACAGCGACGCCATCTGCGCGTCAAAGGACATGTGCATCCGGCTGCCGACGGCCGGAACCGTGCCCGCCCCGTCGTTGCGCAATTCCGCAGTCAGCCCGGTGCCGTTTTCGCTGACGCCGTGAACGGTAATGAAATTGCCCTCGAAGGCAACCTCGGTCAGGGTCACCGGCACCGAGTTCTCGGCCCCCGGCGTGACGGAAAGCGTGACATGTTCGGGGCGGGTATACAGCTTGACCGTGCGGCCGACCGAGGTCGCGGGCAGCCGGGCCCGGAAGGTGCCGATGGCGGTGGCAAAGCTGGCCACGCCTTCGGACGCCGAATGAACATCGCCCTTCAAGATATTGTTTTCGCCAACAAAAGAGGCGACAAAGCCATTGACCGGATTGTTGTAGATGTCGCGCGGGTTTGCCACCTGTTGCAGACGGCCCTGCGACATGACCCCAACCCGGTCCGACATGGCCAGGGCCTCGCCCTGATCGTGGGTGATGTAGATGAAGGTGACGCCGGTGCGTTTCTGGATGGCGCGAAGTTCGGCGCGCATAAGCTGGCGCAGTTTCAGGTCCAGCGCGGACAGCGGCTCGTCCAGCAGCATCACGGCGGGTTCAACAGCCAATGCGCGGGCGATGGCGACGCGCTGTTTCTGGCCGCCCGACAACTGGCTGACCATCTTGTCGGCGCTGTCGTGCAGATCGACCAGCGCCAGCAACTCTTCGGCGCGCTTGCGGCGGGTGGCGCGGTCAACACCGCGCACCTCCAGCCCGAACGAGATGTTTTCCCAGATCGGCATCAGGGGAAACAGCGCGAGGTTCTGAAAGATCAGGGCCGTCGGACGCTGATTGGGACGCTGGCCGCGCATGTCCTTGCCGCCGATACGGATGACGCCTTCGGTCGGGTCGGTAAATCCCGAAATCATGCGCAGGATCGTGGTCTTGCCGCAGCCGGAAGGACCCAGAAACGAAAAGAACTCGCCCGGCTGAATATCGACGCTTACATGGTCGACCGCGCGGAACTTTCCAAAATCGCAGCAGATGTCATCCAGTTGAATCCCAGTACTCATGTCCGTTTTCCCCGTCTTTATTTTTTTTGTTGCCATCAGGCTAAGTGGGCGCGTGCAAGCGCGCAATGGCTTTGACCTTCGCGGCACGGGTTTTCGGCCCCTTGCGCCACAGCGGTCGCCAAAAAGAAACACGCCGGGGAAAGATCCCCGGCGTGCAGTCTTGATCCCAGGGCTCAGGAGGCCTTGTACTTGTCCGCGTATTCGCCGCGCTTGGCCACGAATTCGGCCGACGGGTCGGGCCACCACCACAGGGCCGCCAGTTTGGCGTCGTCGAAGGCCGAGTTGTAGTAGGTCGCGACGTCGGGGTTCATCAGATCGGCGCCGCCCTTGCCCACCGGGTTGGACGAGAAGGCCGATGCCCAGGCGGCAGAGCCTTCCGGCCCCGAAACCCACTTGGCCAGTTCATGCGCCTGATCGACGTTGACGGCGTTCTTGACCAGCATCAGGCCCTGATGCCAGGCAAAGGCACCTTCGGCCGGGGCGGCATAGCCGTAGCCGTCATTGCGCAGGTTGTAGCCGGTCGAATCCCAGCACAGGCCGACGGTCGCGCCATTGGCCACGAAACCGGCGTTGGCTTCGTTTTCGCCCGACCACCACTGAACCACATTGCCCTTGGCCTTGACGGCCTCGGCCAGTGCGATGTCCCACAACTGGGCCATCTTGCCCATGTCGGTATAGCCTTCCAGCCAGGGGAAGGGCAACTTGCCCTGAATCTCCAGAAGACGACCCATCGCGGTCAGGGCCGACCGCGGACGCAGGACGACCTGGTTTGCCGGATCGAACAGGGCCGCCAAGGACGGCGTGTCGCCCAGAACGGCGGTTTCCTTGTTGTAAACCAGCGCTTCGGTGCCCCAGTTCGACGGGACATACAGCAGCGCGCCTTCCTTGCGCGAACGCTCTCCGGCGGACCCGTCGGCCAGCCCCGGCAGATAATTGCCCATCGCCAGCTTGGCTTCGTCCCACGAGGCGACAAGCCCGTTGGTGGCATATTGGCCCACGGTGTCGATGGTCGGTTCGATCATGTCGATGCCGCCCGCTTCGGCGGCGATCTTGGTGGCGGCAAAGATGCCGTCATTGTCGGGCTGCTCGGTGAAGTTCACCTTGATGCCGGTGGCAGCGGTAAAGGCGGGGAATACGGTTTCCAGGAAGGCCGGATAGCCGGCCCAGCCGGTAAAGTTCAACTCGCCCGACGAGGCAAGCGCCTTGGACGAGATCAGGGCGGGGGCGGCAAGCGCGCCCACACCAGCGGCCGAACGCTTCAAAAAGCTGCGGCGGCTGAAATCAGAGGTTTTGGTCACTTAAGTTCTCCCTAGGTTTTCCCGGTTTTAGCCCGGGCATTTGGCAATCGTTGTCCCGTGCAAAGGTCGAATAGACGCGCGACATGACAAAATCGCGACACGTCCCGGCGGACCTTTCGCCCAAGATTACGCTTTCCAATCCGCGATCTGTCAACACCACAATGTGACAGGGCGGACAAATCGCGGTGATTTGCCCTAAAATATTGAAAGGATGCGGAAAAGTGCCGCGGCGGCGGGATGGCCCGCGTCGCCGTGCCGGGGCAAAAGCGGGCGCTGCGACCGGAAGTGGCGCCCCGGCAGGACGGTCGCCCCGGCGCGCGCGCCTATGCGGTTGCTTCCCCGCCCCCGCCCCCTTGGCGGG
>JANMJC010000270.1:0-8018 GCA_031371185.1 Paracoccaceae bacterium
GCCAAGCCACCGAGTTCGCCCATCTGCTACTGCCCGAAGAGGCGCTGTTAGGCCCCGGGCCGGCCAATCGGCGGGACAATGGAACACATCGTGTGAAATCCGGCGGCAACCCTGCCCCGGGGCGGGGCGCGGTTGCACCCCGTTCCACCCGCCCTCAGGTCCGCCCTTTCACCGTGATCACCTTCGCCCTGCCGCCTCCGGCCCTTCCCAACGGCGTATGACTGATGCAAAATCCCGGCCCTGCCACGGTCGAGACCCGCACCCGCGCCTCCGGCCGTGGCTCTGCCCGCTTTTCCCGGACACGGGCCGATCCCGGATCTGCGCGCCATCCTGACCATGCTGACCCTGGCGCATTGCTGGAACCTGACGGCGGGCTATGCGGGCCTTGTTTCGGTCGCAGAGCAGGCCTTTGTCGGGATCGGCGTGTATGCGATATTCGCGGCGGGGATCCTGTGGGGCGGGGATCCGGTGTCTACCGTCCGGCTAGGCGGCGTCGCGGCCGCCGTGCCGGCCATCTCCTACCGGCATCTTCGCCTTCCGTGTGGCCGACGCCTGTTTCGCCATCTTCACAGGGATGATTGCCAAGGTCATGCGCCTGTCGGTCGCGCAGGGCATCTGTCTTGATGGCAAGCGCGTGCAGCCCGACATGAACCAGCGCGGCATTTTCACCACCGACGCCAAGGGGCGCTTAAGCTTTCGCCGAGTCAAGCCGCGCCACGACCCTGTGCCGTTCGCTGGCCCGATGGGCAGGCATCTGGGCGCGATGCACCGTCGCCCGAACCGCGCCGCCCCCATCCAATTCATCGTCAGGGCCAAGGGCCACGAGGCTGCGATCACCCATGTCTTCCTGCCCGATTGCCCCCGACTTGGGGTCGACGCCGTGTTCGGCGTGAAGGACAGCCTGATCGGCGCCTTCCGCCAGACCGGCGGCGGTGTCCCCCCGAATGGACGCTCGACCGGGACTTCACCCTGGCCAGAACCCAAGGCGGATGCCCGAGGACGCCCCGCACCAGCGGCAACGCCATGACCGGGTCGCCGTGGCGCCTGCGACACCAAGTCGATGCCGACCTGCGGTCCGGCGCAGCCAGGTCTGAACCGGCGCAAGTTCATGGGCGGCCCAGATCGGAAAGGTCATGGCGCCGCCCGGGTCTGATCTGGCCGCGCCGGGGGTCCGCGCCGACCGGCCTGTCAACGGCGGGGCATCGCCCGTCGCTGTCGCGGTCTCACGCGGGCGATGGGTTGGGCGGGGCATGAGGCAGAGGGCGGGGATCGGCCGCGCCGACCGCACCCTTGCCAAGATCCGTCAGGATCGGGCAGTCGGGTCTGTGATCACCGCCGCAGGCATCGGCGAGGTGCTGCAAGGTGTCGACCATCGCCTGCATTTCCGCGATCCTGCGCTCCAGCCCGCCGATCTGTTCCTGCGCCAGGCGCTTGACATCGGAACTGTGCCGCGACCGGTCGCGCCACAGCGCAAGCAGGGTCACGATCTTTTCGACGGGAAAGCCCAGGTCGCGGGCGCGGCGGATGAAGCGCAGCATCCGCACCTCGGTGTCGGTATAGACGCGGTAGCCCGAACCGGTGCGGACGGCGGCAGGGATGAGGCCGGTGGATTCGTAGTAGCGGATCATCTTGGCGGACACGCCCGAGGCGCTGGCGGCTTCTCCGATGTTCATGGCGATCTCCTCAGACGGGTTGAAAGCGGCGAAGACGCAGCGCGTTGCCAAGGACAAAGACGCTGGACAGCGCCATCGCACCGGCGGCAAAGACCGGTGACAGAAGGATCCCGCAGGCCGGAAACAGCGCCCCCGCAGCGACCGGGATCAGCGCGGCGTTGTAGGCAAAGGCCCAGAACAGGTTCTGCCGGATGTTCCCCATCGTGGCGCGGCTTAGGGCAATGGCGTCGGGAATGGCGGTCAGCCGGCCCGACATCAGCACCACATCGGCGGCGTCGATGGCAACATCGGTGCCGGTGCCGACGGCCAGACCCACATCGGCCTCGGCCAGGGCGGGGGCGTCGTTGATGCCGTCGCCGACATAGGCCAGCTTGCCATGGGCTTTCAGCCGCTTCACGGCGGCCACCTTGTCGGCGGGCAGAACCTCGGCCACGACCTCGTCGATGCCAAGCGGGCCGGCAATGGCCTCGGCGGTGCGGCGGTTGTCGCCGGTGATCATCACCACCTTCAGGCCAAGGGCGTGCAGGGCCCGGATCGCGGCGGGGGTGGTTTGCTTTACGCGGTCGGCCACGGCGATGATCGCCGCAAGACGGCCATCGATGGCGGCATAAAGCGGCGTCTTGCCCTCGGTCGCAAGCCGTTGGGCCTTGGTTGCGAACAGGTCAACGTCAAGGCCGAGGTGCATCATGTAGCGGTCTGCGCCGATCTGGACCTGCCGCCCGGCAACCAGGGCGGCCACGCCGAACCCGGTGACCGACGCGAAGGCCGTGGCCTCGGGCAGGCGCAGCCCCTCGGCTTCGGCGGCCCGAACGATGGCGTGGGCGATCGGGTGTTCGGATTTCGCCTCGACCGCCGCCACGGATGCCAGCACATCGGCCCGCGCAAAGCCATCGGCCAGCGCAAGGTCGGTCAGCACCGGCTTGCCCTCGGTCAGCGTACCGGTCTTGTCCAGCGCCACCACCTTGACGCCCTGAAGCGCCTGCAACGCCTCGCCCTTGCGGAACAGGATCCCAAGTTCGGCCCCGCGTCCGGTGCCGACCATGATCGAGGTCGGCGTGGCCAGACCCATGGCGCAGGGGCAGGCGATGATCAGGACCGCCACCGCATTGACCAGACCCAGGGTCAGCGCGGGGGCCGGGCCAAAGGTCAACCATGCCGCAAAGGTCAGCGCGGCCAGACCCATCACCACCGGCACGAACCACAGCGTGATGCGGTCGACCAGCGCCTGCACCGGCAGCTTGCCGCCCTGCGCCTCTTCGACCATGCGGATGATCTGGGCCAGCATTGTGGCCTCGCCCACCGCCGTGGCCGTCATCGCCAAGGCGCCCGTCTGGTTGATGGTGCCGCCCGTCAGCCTTGTCCCGACCGACTTGGCAACCGGAACCGGTTCACCCGAGATCATGCTTTCATCGACCCAGCTTTCGCCTTCGATCACAACACCGTCGACCGGCACCCGCTCGCCCGGGCGCACCTCGACGATGTCGCCGGGTCGCACCTCGGCCATCGGCACTTCGGCCAACTTGCCGTCGCGCCGCACCTGCGCCGTCTTTGCCTGCAGCCCGATCAGCCGCTTGATCGCGCCCGAGGTGCGGCCCTTTGCCCGGGCCTCAAGGAAGCGGCCAAGCAGGATCAGCGTCACGATGACGGCCGCGGCTTCGTAGTAGACGTTGATCGTGCCCGCAGGCAGCAGGCCCGGCGCAAAGGAGGCGACAAGTGAATAGCCGTAGGCGGCGGTGGTCCCGACGGCGACAAGGCTGTTCATGTCGGGGGCCGCGCGCAGAAGGGCGGGATAGCCCTTCAGGTAGAACCGCCGACCGGGGCCGACTAGAACGAGGGACGTCAGCGCGAACTGGATCCACCAGCTTGCCTGCATCCCCAAGCTGCGCAGGATCAGGTCATGGACCGGCATGAACAGATGCGCGCCCATTTCCAGCGCAAAGACCGGCAGGGAAAGGGCGGCAGCGAGGATCAGATCGCGCTTCAGATGCGCCTGCTCATCGGCCTTGCGCGCCTCGGTTTCAGGATCGCCCGTCAGCGCCCGCAGGGCCCCGGGTGGCGTCGTAGCCGGCATTCTCGACCGCTTTGACCAGCAACCCCACCTCGGCCGACCCGGTGATCGTGGCGCGTTCGCTCGCCTGATTGACCACCGCCGTCGCAACGCCCGGCACCTGCCGCAAGGCCCGTTCGACCCGGGCGACACAGGAAGCGCAGGTCATTCCCCCGATCAGCAGGGAGACGGGTTCGGCGGGCACGTCATAACCCGCCGATTCAATCGCCGCGACCAAGGCGCTGCGGTCTGTACCGTCGTTCACCGTGACCTGCGCCCGTTCGGTGGCGAGGTTCACATTGGCCCCGGTGACCCCGGGAACGGCCCGCAAGGCACGTTCGACCCGCGCGACGCAGGATGCGCAGGTCATGCCGTCAACGGGCAATGTCACCGTCGCCGTTTTCTCTGCTAGGGGGAATGAGGCCTTCATCGCGGTGATCTTTCCTGAGGGTTCGACGTCCGCTGTGAAAGATAAGGGTTCCCATGATGGGAAGGTCAAGGGGAAGTTGCCGAAAAAGAATTGCCCGGCCTGCCCTTGACCTTCCAACCGTGGGAACCCCTATCTTTCCGTTCATGAGACGAAACCAAGGAGGCCCTCATGCAGTTCCATATCGAGAACATGACCTGTGGCGGATGCGTGCGCAGCGTCACCAAGGCGATTCAGTCGGTTGATCCGACAGCACAAGTCAGTGCCGACCCCGCGACGCACAAGGTGGACGTCGTGACCACGGCCGCGCGCGAAAGGCTTGCGCTTGTGCTGAACGATGCCGGCTTTAGCGCAAACTGACCTTGAACAGGAAAACACCCATGACCAGGCGTACCATCATGTTGCTGACCGCCGCCATCGCCACCGCGGGCGGCCTTGCCCTTGCACAGACCACCATGAAAGGGATGGACCATTCCACAATGGAACCGGGGGCGATGGGAGGAATGGACCATGCAACGCTTGTTCCACCGGAATTTGCCGACGACCCTGTGACCCTTGCCTATGCCAAGGCGATGAACGACATGATGACGGCGATGATGATCCCTTACACGGGCGATCCGGATGTTGATTTCATGCAAGGCATGATCCCGCACCACAAGGCTGCGGTCGACATGGCCAAGGTTGCCCTGCAATACGGCAAGGACCCCGAGGTTCGCGCGCTGGCGACGGCCGTCATCGCGGCGCAAGAGGCCGAAATTGCGCAGATGGTCGCCTGGCTTGCCGCCCATGGCAAGTGATCGGATGAACCGGGGCAGCTTTCGGCTGCCCCGCCGGCAAGGGAAGACAACGCCGCATAGGGTGGGTCAGGTCACCCGCCGCCGGTGGCCGCGCACCTGATGCCGCCCGGGCTGAAGGGTCAGGCGCCGCCCTTCCCCTTCCGGTCGGACTGGTTCAGGAAGGTCCCTTGGCCGACAACCGGCGCAGGTACCACAGCACCAGGACGGGGACGACGATCCATTGCACCAGGGGCGCGATGCCGGTTCCGATCCCGGGCAGACGGGGCATCGACGCCCCATAGGCCCAGCGCCCGGCGATTTCGGTACTGTAATACTCCAGCAGGATGGTCACGCCCAGGCCCGTCGAAAGCCAGGTCGTGAGGGTGCGGCGGTCCGGCCAGGTTGACCACCGGCGCGTGCCCGCCACGCAGGACGCCAGCCAGAAAGCGGTCAGCGCGATGACCATGTCGCCCAAGGTGGCTTGCAGGCATATCCGGATGCCCTCGATATGGGTTGCGTCCTGCATGGTGCGAAACAGCGGGGCTTGCAGGAATTCCCAGGTGAAGTGCATCGGGAAAGACAAGATCAGCAGATCAAGTTCCGGAGCGACAGGGCGTTCGGATGACATCAGGTTCGACCCTTCCAAGACGAGGCCCCCTTGGGAACCCCGACCACGGGGGCCCTGAGTTCAGTCCGTCAGGATGTGATCAGTGTTTTGCACATAATACCACATTCGCCGAACAACAGCCGGACCATCTGGCGGTATCGCCCTCAGATCTTGCGACCGCCGCGCCGCCAGTTCCGTCCGATCTTCAGTGCCGCCAGCCAGGGGCCGGCTCCAGGGACACCTGGGCCCCGGCAGCGGCGCGTTGCTCTTTCGCCGCCGACACCCTTGCGGCCCAAGGTTTGGCATCCGGGCCCTGGACTTGCGGCTGTTGCCTAAAAACTGCCCGGGTCTGGCCGCTGACAGGGGCCCCGCGCAGGGTCAGGGGATAACGATCGACGCCGCGCATCGACGATGGCCAAAGCCCGCTTTCAGGCGCCCGTGATCGCGCAAGCCCTTGTAGGGGGGCCCGCTGTCCGGTTCATTTGGCACAATGCCGCGCAGGGGTGGCCCCGCGCGGCAAATGAGCAGCCTTCGCAATTTCAGGCATCGCTTGCTATGCGACCCCCCTTAATCCGCAGCTTCCGGGCCGCCCTTGTCCTTGGCGACATCAACGCTGACAGGCGCAAAGCCATCAGCCTTCAGAACGAATGTGACCGTCTTTGCAGCCTGACTTGTGATGTAACTTGAATTCGGGTTGGCCCGGAAATGGCCCATCACGGCCCCGTCGTCGAGATGGATCCGCGCCTCTGCCCCGGCAGGAAGGCTGAAGCCGTCAAGCCTGCGCAACGTGCCCTCTGCCTTGCCGGTGTCCAGATCCGTGATGCTGTAATAGATCGAGAACCCCGTCAGCGGCGCCGAACCCGAATTGGCCACCAGCAGTTCAAGGTGGTCGGTCGCATCTCTCTTCGCGCTGTAGTCATAGTTGTTTTCCACCAGCGCTTCCTTGATCGTGAAAGGGGCGGCGGCCCCGGTCATCTCCAGCGGGTTGGCCAGAAAGGCGGGATCGGCATCTGCCAGATCGTTCGGACCATCGCCATCGGTGTCCGCCGCCATCGGATCGGTGCCCAAAAGCGCCTCGGTCGCATCCGGCAGCCCGTCGCCATCGGTATCGGTCGTGGTCTGCGAAAACCCGGGCGCGGCCAGCGTCAGGCCAAGGATCGAGACCAGCGCAAGGGTCGAGACGTTCTTCCTACATGTCATGGTGTATTTCCTTTGAATTCAGGCTTTTGAAAGCCGGTCAGGGTTCAGGGGAAGAGCCAGCGCCAGCGCGCCAAGCCCAAGGGCGGTCAGGAAAATCCAGATCAGATTGCCCCGCATTTCGATCAGGATCGGGCCAAGCGGCAGCCCGGCATAGGTCGCCTTGATGCCCAGCACGGCAAAGGTGAACCTCTCGAAATGCTTGGTGACGGACGCCTGTTCGATGCCGTCACGCAGAGTCTCGTAGCCGGCAAAACCCTTCAGGATCTCAACCTGATCGGGCTTGGCGATGTTCAGTTGCTTGAACACGCCTCCGGCCACCTGATTGTCGGGGTCCAGCGTGTCGCCGATCTGCGGGGCAATCAGTACCAGCAGCAGCCAGACCGCAAAGGCCAGCAGCAGCGCCTGGCTGGGTTGCTTCAGATGCAACGACAGGATGAAACTGACCAGGAAGAAGCAGGCGGTATAGGCCACGGCCACAGCCCAGACGATGACGATGCGCGCCAGATCATCCATGCCCAGACCGATGCCGGACAACAGGTGCAGGATCAGCGTCAGGCTGCCCAGAACCAGCGCAAGCCCCCCCGCAAGAAGACCGATGCCGGCCAGAGCCTTGCCCGCCACGAATTGCCAGCGGCGCATCGGTCGGGTCAGCATCAGCGCCAGCGTTTGCCGTCCGCGCTCACTCGCCGCCGCGCGGTAGCCGATCAGCAGGGCGATCGCGGCCCCGATGATCTCGACCTGTTCGATCGCGCCGCGCAAAAGGCGCAGCGGGTAGAATTCCGGGGCCCGGATTGCCTCTGCGGATTTGCCAAGCGCCAGCAAGGTCGCCTTGGCCGCGTCGTAGGTGGCGACGTCGTTGCGCAGGGCAATGGCACCCGTAACAAGGGCCACCAGGGCCGCGAGCCCCAGAAAGGCCGTGACGATCAGGATGAAGTGGTCGCGCAGTGCATCCCGGATGTCCTTGGCCGCAAGGGTGCGGACCGGACGCGGATCAATTGGTGCGGCATTTTGGGTCAGGTCAGGCATCATATTCTCCTTGCGTCATCGACAGGCGGGTCAGGGCACGCCAGGCGAGTGTCGTTGCAACGCCTGCGGCAAGGATCAGGCTGGCGACCGGGGGGATGAAAGACGGCGAAGCGATGCCCTGCGGCAGATAATCAAGCAGGCGCGCCGAGGCGAACTTATAGGCATCAGCCAGGGAAACCGGCCCAAGGATGCGCGCCGCTCCGTGAAAGAAGGTTGTGTCCGGCGGCAGGGCCAGCGCCGAAATCGGATTGATCGCGGCGGT
>JANMJC010000310.1:0-1664 GCA_031371185.1 Paracoccaceae bacterium
GAAATGATCTACCCCCGGGGTGGTTTCGTGCGCGCGACCCGTTACGTCATCCACCGCATGAGCCGCCTGCCCGACGAGCCGCACCGCATTGCGCGCGGGCTGTTCGCCGGGTCGCTGATCGGGTTCCTGCCGCTGCCGGGCCTGCAATTCGTGGCGGCCTGGGGGGCGGCAAGGCTGGTGCGTGGCAATGTGCTGGCGGCCCTTCTGGGCACCTTCAACACCAACCCGCTGACCACGCCCTTCTTTGCCGTTGCCGCGATGAGCCTGGGACACTGGCTTTTGGGGGTGCAGGCGCCCCTGTCGGCCGAAGGCATCGCGCGGGCCTTCGGCCATGCCGGGGGCGATCTTTGGCGCAACGTCGCGGCGATCTTCACCGAAGACCAGATGCATTGGGGCGGGCTGATCCAGTTCTGGAAGGACATCTACGTTCCCTATTTCATTGGCGCGCTTCTTCCGGGAATCGTACTGTCGGCCATCGCCTATTACATCACGATTCCCATCGTGCAGGCCTATCAGAAGGCCCGCGCCGCCAAGGCAGATGACCGCCGCGAACGGCGCGGTCGCCTGAAAGCCGCCCTTGCCGAGGCGGCGGCACGGCTTAAACTCGGCAAGGACCGGCCAGAGGCAACCTCTGCCGAAGACAACGGCCCCGGCGAACCCTGATCGCGGGCTGCAAAAAGGAACCGCGATGCAGAAGCTTCGTCTTGGCGTGAACATCGACCATGTGGCCACCCTGCGCAACGCGCGCGGCTGTGCCTGGCCCGACCCTCTGCGCGCCGCCCTTCTGGCCGAGGCGGCCGGCGCCGACGGCATCACCGCCCATCTGCGCGAAGACCGCCGCCACATCCGCGACGCGGACATGGCGGCCCTGATGGCGGGCATCGGCGTGCCGCTGAACTTTGAATGCGCCGCCACCGACGAGATGGCGGCCATCGTGCTGCGCCTGAAACCCCATGCCGTCTGCCTGGTGCCCGAAAAACGCGAGGAACGCACGACAGAGGGTGGGCTGGACGTGGCGGGCGATGAAAACCGTCTGGCCGTCTACATCGCGCCGCTGCGCGCTGCCGGTGCCCGGGTTTCGATGTTTATCGGCCATGATCCGGCGCAGATCAACGCCTGCGCCCGGATCGGCGCGGCCGTGGTCGAACTGCACACCGGCCATTATTCCGACCTGCACGCCGAATGCCGCTATGACGAGGCCGAAGCCGAACTTGACGCGCTGCGCCGCGGGGCAACGCTGGCGCATTCCCTGGGGCTAGAGGTTCATGCCGGCCACGGTCTGACCTTTGACAATGTGGCACCCATCGCGGCCATTCCGGAACTGGCCGAACTGAACATCGGCCATTTCCTGATCGGTGAGGCGGTCTTCATGGGACTGGAGGCTGCGATAAGCGAGATGCGCCGCCGGATGGACCTGGCGCGCAGGTCGGACTGGGCCGCGTTGACGACACGGGAACAGGGGGCTGTGTAATGACGGCCAAACCGATGTCTGCGTGGCGAATCGTGGCGCAATGGTCATTTTCGATAATCACGCTGCCGTTCAGAGCACTAATGGCTGTGAGTAAGGCTGTCTTGGCAACGATGTGTCTATTGTCGCTTGTTGCTGCGATAATACTTCCAGTTGCCACGACATTGTCGTCTTCGCTTTTCTCTGTCGCCGCGAC
>JANMJC010000343.1:0-2783 GCA_031371185.1 Paracoccaceae bacterium
GCCACTTTCCCGGCAACCCGATCATGCCGGGCTGTCTGGGCCTGGACGGTCTGTGGCAGTTGACCGGGTTCAACCTCGGCTGGCGCGGCTGGCAGGGGCGCGGCTATGCCTTGGGCGTGGGCGAGGTCAAGCTGACCGGCATGGTGCGCCCGGACCGCAAGAGGCTGACCTACAAGGTCGATTTCACCAAGGCCCTGACCACAAGGCGGCTGACCATGGGCGTGGCCGACGGTATCGTCGAAGCCGATGGCGAGGTCATCTATATCGTCAAAGACATGAAGGTTGCCCTTTCGGCAAACTGATCCTCCTTTCGAAAGGACCGCTCTTATGCGTCGCGTCGTCATCACCGGCATCGGTATCATTTCGTCGATCGGGAACAATGCCGCCGAGGTTGAAGCCAGCCTGCGCGCCGGCAAATCGGGCATTTCCTTTGCCCCGGAATACGCCGAACACGGCTTTCGCAGCCAGATCCACGGCATGCCGCAGATCGTGCTGGAGGATCACATCGACAAGCGCGACCTGCGGTTCATGGGGCCGGGGGCGGCTTACAACTTTCTGGCGATGAAGCAGGCGATTGCCGATTCCGGGCTGGAAGGCAGCGATGTGTCGAACGAGCGCACCGGTCTGGTGATGGGGTCCGGCGGGCCTTCGACCTCGAACTTCTTTGCGGCCTTTGATGCGGTGATCAACAAGGGCGCGCCGAAAAAGATGGGGCCCTTCATGGTGACGCGCTGCATGAGCAGCACCAATTCCGCCTGCCTTGCCACGCCGTTCAAGATCAAGGGCGTGAATTATTCCATCACCTCGGCCTGTTCGACCTCGGCCCATTGCATCGGCAACGGGGTGGAGCAGATTCAGATGGGCAAGCAGGACATCGTCTTTGCCGGAGGCGGCGAAGAGCTGGACTGGACGCTGTCGTGCCTGTTTGACGCCATGGGTGCCATGAGCAGCAAGTACAACGACACGCCGACCACCGCCGCGCGCGCCTATGACGCGACGCGCGACGGGTTCGTGATTGCGGGCGGTGGCGGGGTTGTCGTTCTGGAAGAGTTGGGCCATGCCTTGTCGCGCGGGGCCAGGATTTACGGCGAAGTCACCGGCTACGGCGCCACATCCGACGGCCACGACATGGTGGCCCCGTCGGGCGAGGGCGGTGAACGCTCGATGCGGCTGGCGATTGCCACCCTGCCCGAGGGGCGGCACATCGACTACATCAACTCGCACGGCACCTCGACCGTGGTGGGCGACGTGACCGAGATGGAGGCCGTGCGCCGGGTCTTCGGACGCGGCCACACCCCGCCGGTATCGTCGACCAAATCGCTGACCGGGCATTCCCTGGGGGCCACCGGCGTGCACGAGGCGATCTACAGCCTCTTGATGATGCAGGGCAATTTCATCACCGCCTCGGCCAACATCACCACGCTGGACCCGGCCCTTGATGCGTCCGAGATTGTCACCACCCTGCGCGAGAACGTCGCGCTGGACTCGGTTCTGTCCAATTCCTTCGGCTTTGGCGGCACCAATGCCACCTTGGTCATGAGCAAATATCAAGGGTAGGGTGTCCAAATGGCCGATCTGATGACGGGCAAACGCGGGCTGGTGATGGGCGTCGCGAACGAAAGATCCATCGCCTGGGGCATCGCCAAGGCCTTGGCGGCCGAAGGGGCGGACCTGGCGTTTTCCTATCAGGGCGACGCCTTTGGCAAACGGGTGCAGCCCCTTGCCGCCTCGGTCGGGTCTGATTTTCTGGTCGATGTCGATGTCACCGACGACGACAGCCTGAACGCCTGTTTCGGTGCGCTGAAGGACCGTTGGGGTACGCTGGATTTCCTGATCCACGCCATCGCCTATTCCGACAAGAACGAGTTGACCGGGCGCTTCATCAACACCTCGCGCGCGAATTTTTCGAACTCGCTGGCGATTTCGTGCTTTTCCTTCATCGACGTGTCGCGCCGGGCGGCGGAACTGATGCCAAACGGCGGGTCGCTGATCACGCTTACCTATGGGTCGAACCGGGTCACGCCGAATTACAACGTGATGGGTGTGGCCAAGGCCGCGCTGGAATCGGCCACGCGGTATCTGGCGAACGATCTTGGACCGCAGCAGGTGCGCGTCAACGCCATCTCGCCAGGCCCGATGAAAACCCTTGCCGGGGCCGCGATTGGCGGCGCGCGCGCCACCTTCCGCCATACCGAAGCCAACGCACCGATGCGCGCCAACGCCACGCTGGAGGCGATTGGCGGCACGGCGGTCTGGCTGTGCAGCGACTATGGCAACTGCACCTCGGGCGAGGTGGTGCATGTCGATTGCGGCTTTCACGTTCTGGGCATGCCGCAGGCCGACAATCTGTGAGGCAAGTAACTTAGCAAATGCGCTAAGTTTTAGGTTGCGCCGCCGGTTTTCAACTGGCAAATTGGTCTCAATGACAGGAGAGTCGCGATGCCCCAGATGATTTTCGTCAATCTGCCGATCACCGATGTGAAGCGGTCGCGCAGGTTCTACGAAGCCCTTGGTTATACGATCAACGAGAAATTCTCGGACGAAACCACGGCCTGCGTCGTGGTGTCGGACACGATCTTTTTCATGATCCTTGAACAAGAGCGGTTCAAAAGCTTTCTGACCCTGCCGCTTGGCGACCCGGCCAAGGCGACCTCGGTTCTGCTGGCGCTTGGTCAGGACAGCCGCGACGCCGTCGATGCCTTTGCCCGGACCGCGCTGGCCCATGGCGGCAGTGAACCCAAGCCGCCAACCGATCTGGGGTTCATGTACAACCGCACCATCTG
>JANMJC010000344.1:0-2383 GCA_031371185.1 Paracoccaceae bacterium
GTGAAGGAAGGCGACAATAGGTCGGGCATCGGTTCTCTATGCTGCAAAGACCTGCGTGCCACCCACCCAGGTTGCCAGAACCTTACCTTCCATTCGCGCGCCGTCAAACGGCGTGTTCTTGGATTTGGAAAGAAGCGTGAAACGGTCCAGCACAAAGGGTGCATCGGGATCGAACAGGATCAGGTCGGCGGGCGCGCCCTCGGCCAGCCGACCCTGCGGCAGGCCCAGACGCTTGGCCGGGTTCAGCGACAGGGCGCGGAACAGGGCGGGCAGGCTGATCTGGCCCGCGTGATACAGGCGCAGCGCCGCTGGAAGCAGGGTTTGCAGACCCACGGCACCGCTGGCCGCCTCTTCGAAGGGCAGGCGTTTGGATTCCTCATCCGCCGGGGTGTGAAAGCTGCTGATCACGTCGATCAGCCCATCGGCCAGCGCCCCCACCATCGCCAGACGGTCGTCTTCGCAGCGCAGGGGCGGGGTGACCTTGAAAAAGGTGCGATAGTCGCCGACGTCCAATTCGTTCAGCGTCAGGTGATGGATGCTGACGCCCGCCGTCACGTCCAGACCGTTCGCGCGGGCGCGCTCCAGCGCCGGCAGGCTGCGCGCCGTAGTGATCTGATCGGCGTGATAGCGCGCGCCCGTCATCTCGACCAGGCCCAGATCGCGGTCAAGGCCGATGCGCTCGGCCATGGCCGGCACGCCGGGCAGACCGCGCAGACTGGCGAACTTGCCCGAAGTCGCCGCCGCCCCCGCCGCAAGCCCCGGTTCCTGCGGATGGCAGACCACCAGAGCGCCCAGGGATCTGGCATAGACCAGCGCCCGGCTGAACGCCTTGGTATCGGCCACCACCCGCATCCCATCGGTAAAGGCGATGGCCCCGGCATCCAGCAGAAAGCCGATCTCGGTCATCTCATGGCCTTCGCGGCCCTTGGTCAGCGCGGCCATGTGGCGGATGCGCACGGGCGAGGCTTCGGCCGCGCGGCGCGTCACGAACTCCAGCATTTCAGGGGTGTCGATGGCCGGGTTGGTGTCGGGTCGCGCGATGATCGTGGTCACCCCACCCGCCGCCGCCGCCAGACCGGCCGAGCGGAAGGATTCCTTGTGCCGCTCTCCGGGCTCGCCGATCTTGACGCCCCAGTCAACGATCCCGGGCGCAAGGCAATGCCGGCCGCAATCCACCTCCATCGCGCCTCCCGGACGCGGGCCGTTGTCCGCCTGAATGCGTCCGCCGAGGACGGTCAGACTGCCGGGCGCGTCGGTGCCGGTTTCGGGGTTGATCAGGCGCGCGTTGGTGAAGTGCAGGGTCATGGCTTGCGGACCGTTTCGTAAAAGGCCGGATGAAATTCAAAACTGCAGTCGGGCGGTTCGCCGCCAATCGGAACTATCATGAAATACTCCGGCGGCTCGCGGCGGGGCGCAAGATCGGGCCGCCGGACAAACCCGTGCCGGACGTAGTAATCGGGATCGCCCACAAGAATGCAGCCCATGGCACCCAGCCCGCGCAGCCGCGCAAGCCCATCGCGTATCAACAGGCTGCCGATCCCTTGTCGCTGCCAGACCGGATCGACGGAAATGGGCCCAAGCGCATACCATCCCGCTGTGCCGACCAGGGTGGTTGCAGGCGAAAAAGCAATATGCCCGATGATGGCTGCCGATTTCTCGGCGACGGTCGACAGTGTCAATGCGCCGAGGTCTCGCAAGATACCAAGCAGGGTTTGCTCGGTGCCGTCGCTGTAAGATTTGCCGTCAAAGGCCTTGCGGGTCAGATCGTAAATCTCTTCCGCATCCCCTGCGGTCTCGGGACGCAAGCTGACGCCATTCGCTCTCATGCTCATCCCGCCATCCAGACAAACGCCACCGTGAACACCGCGATCAGCACCAACACCACCGACGCCACCATGCCGCCCATGCGCGCTTCGGACTTGGTCGGTTTTCGGTCGGGATCGGGGGTCACACCATCACCCCCACAGCGCGGCGTCCGCGTTCCGCCCGCAGGTTGCGCGCCAGAAGGTCCATGCAGGCCATGCGCACCGCCACGCCCATTTCGACCTGTTCCTGAATGACCGACCGGTTGATGTCGTCGGCCAGTTCGCCGTCAATCTCCACCCCGCGGTTCATCGGGCCGGGGTGCATGACGATGGCGTCGGGCTTGGCGACCGACAGTTTTTCGGCGTCCAGACCATAGCGGTGGTAATATTCGCGTTCCGACGGAATGAACCCGCCGTCCATCCGTTCCTTTTGCAGGCGCAGCATCATCACCACGTCGGCCCCTTCCAGCCCCGCCTTCATGTCGTCGAAGATCTCGCAGCCGAACTCCTCGACCCCTGCGGGCATCAGGGTGGGGGGGGCGATCAGGCGGATGCGGTTTTCCATCTTGCCCAGCAGG
>JANMJC010000369.1:0-5648 GCA_031371185.1 Paracoccaceae bacterium
GGTGTCGGGGCGAAGGAAACAGGGATGGTTCGGTCAAGGGCCAGCACGCACCAGGACTCTGTGTTCACATTCGCGCGACGGGTCTTCTCCCCTCGCCTGGGCTTCCTATGTAACATCAGTAGTCGGGATCGGAACCCCCGGCTCGCTGATACTGTCCCTCGTTCCACACCTGGGCGCCCGGCCATGCCGTCGGGCGCCTTTTTTCTTTGCGGGGTTGTGATGCCATCGGATACCGAAATTGCCCAGATCCTGACCGAAACCCGCGTGATCGCGCTTGTCGGGTGGTCGGCCAAACCGGACCGTCCCAGCCACCGGGTCGCGCGCTTTCTGAAGGACCGCGGCTACCGGGTCATTCCGGTCAATCCCGGTCTGGCGGGGCAGGACAGCGGTCTGGGCGAGATCGTGCGCGCCTCGCTTTCCGAAATCACCACGGCGGTGGACATGGTCGACATCTTCCGCCGCAGCGAAGAGGTCGGCCCGGTGGTGGACGAAGCCCTGCGCGCACTGGTCGGATTGAAAACCGTCTGGATGCAGCTTGGCGTTGAAAATCAGACCGCCGCCGATGCCGCCCGCGCCCAAGGCGTTCAGGTGGTGATGAACCGCTGCCCCGCCATCGAAATTCCGCGTCTGGGGCTTTAGGCCCCGCGCGCCATCCGCCGCAGTGTCGCGTCGCCCTTGACGCCGCGCAGCAGTGCCCCCGCGACATGCAGGGCCAAAAGCCCCATCAGCAGGCGTGTGGCGGCCCAATGCACCCAGAACCCGGCCTTGTCCCATGCCTCCGAGATGGGCGCGATCATTGGCAGCGTCCAACGATCAAAGATCAGCGTGTCGATGCCGGTGGCCGAAGAGCCGACCCATCCGGCAAGCGGGATGACGATCAGGCAGGCATAGATCGCACCATGCACCGCGCGCGCCAGCCTTTGGGGCAGGGCGGCGGGATCGCCCAAGGGGGCGGGCGGGGGCGACAGCCGGTGCCAGCCCAGACGCAAGGTCACAAGGACCAGCGCCACAAAGCCAAGGGATTTGTGCAGCCCGTACAGCCACAGACGGTCAAGTGCCGGTTGCATGTTGGCAAGCGTCAGCCCAAGGGCCAGAAGCCCCAGGATCAGCGCCGCCATGGCCCAGTGCAGCGTGCGGCTGACGCGGCCGTAGGCGGTGGGCGTGTTGGCCCAGACCGCAGGTTTCTGCGCTCCGCTCATTCGTCGCGGGCGATCTTGGCCAGAATGTCCAGCCGCACCTCGTCGCCCACCATGTCGTTCCATCCCGTGGCCCCGAAATCCGACCGCATCAACGCGCCGGTCAGGTGGATCGTCAGCAGGGCCAGATCGCCCTTGGCCTGACCCTTCTGCTGCCAGAACTGCGCGAACATCGCGATGGGCCGGGCCACGCCGCGAATGGTGATGATGCC
This sequence comes from Paracoccaceae bacterium, assembly GCA_031371185.1. GTDB lineage: Bacteria > Pseudomonadota > Alphaproteobacteria > Rhodobacterales > Rhodobacteraceae > CAIYZT01. The sequence continues at coordinate 1,409 of JANMJC010000369.1, forward strand.
GTCGACCCGCGCGCCGTCGCCTTCGGCCCGGATCGTGGTCGAGGTGAAGGTGATTTCAGGATAATCCTTTGCAGCCAGTACCTTGGGGCCCTTCAGCGCCTGCGCGGCAAAGGGAAAGCTGGCATTGGCGTCGCTGACGTTCAGCGTGACGTCTATGGTGGACTGGCCGGGCTGGTCGAAATCCAGTTTCAGATCGGCTGAGGTGATCGGGATGTGGCCGGTGATCTTGTCCTGCCCGAAATCGGTGGAAAAGCCCACGATGGTGCCGTCGGGTTGCAGGGAATAGGCCTTTGGCGCGGCCAGGGCGGAGGCGGGCCCGATGGCGGCACCAAGGGCAAGGACGAGGGCTAGGCGGCGGAGGCTTGTCGAAGACATGGCCGTTTCCTTTCGGCTCCATCGTGGGAGTATAGACTGTTTTCCGGTCAGGTCGTCCGACTTTGGTCGCACGATTCCGTCATCTGTCGCTGTCGGGGTCGCTTTTGATGCCCCCCACCTCGATCCGCCCGCCGGCCTCTCGGGTGACGGCCCAGGCGGCGGGCGGCTCCATCCGGGCGCGCAGGCGCGACAGGGTCCAGGCGGCGCGGTCGGTGATCAGCGTGGTGCCCGAAGGGCGTGCCGCCAGATGCCAGCGGCTTTCCACCCCCTGCGCGCCGCCCATCGCCGGGGTCAGGATCAGCCCAAGGGGCGGCAGGTGCCCGCGATGGCGCGCCAGATCCGATCCGGCCTCGGCCGCCAGATGCAGACGCCGCACCGGGGTCAGCCCCGGCGGTTCGGGCAGTTCGGCCACCACGATGGGGGCCACCCCCGATCGCAACGCCTCTTCCGCCGACCACAGCAGATCTTCGGCGCGCTGCGCGCGGGCAAAGATCAGCCGGGCCGGATCGGCATAGGCCACAAGCCCCGCCGTATAAAGGCGATCCGACTGCCAGTTTGGCGCGATCCAGATCACCGTGCCCTGACTTTCGCGCAGGATCATCGCCGCCAGCGCCACCCGCGCGGGCCCGCAAAACTCATGCACCCTGCCGCGCAGCAGCCCAAGGCCCAATCCCCCCGGAAAGGGCTGAACCGGATAGGGCCGGGGCCCGTGCAGGTCATGGTGAATCGGCAGCGACATCGGGGAAGCCTAGTATGTTCCTGCTACGTTCTCAAGTATCAGCCTTTCCTCCGGCATCACACCGCCCTAACTTGCGCCAAAAGGAGAGGTCCGACATGCGCAAAGTAAATCTGGGCAAAACGGGGATGATGGTGTCCGAGATCTGTCTTGGAACGATGACCTGGGGAACGCAGAACACCGAAAGCCAGGGTCATGCCCAGATGGACATGAGCCTGGCCCATGGGGTGAATTTCTGGGACACCGCCGAGATGTATCCGGTCAATCCGGTGCGGGCGACCACCGTGGGGCGCACCGAAGAGATCATCGGCACCTGGTTTGCCGCGCGCGGCGGGCGTGACCGGGTGGTCCTGGCGACCAAGGTCATGGGGGGCGGCCAACCGGCGGTGCCGCAGTCGGGGCCGATCACCGGCGCAAAGCTGCGCCGCGCGGTCGAGGCCAGCCTGACCCGCCTGCAAACCGACTACATCGACCTGTACCAGCTGCATTGGCCGAACCGTCCGATCTATCACTTTCGCGACAACTGGCGCTTTGATCCCCGGGGCCAGGATCGCGCGAGGATCGAGGCGAACATGCTTGAAATCCTTCAAGAAGCCGCGAAACTGATTGCCGAGGGCAAGATCCGCCACCTTGCACTTTCCAATGAAACGGCCTGGGGTGCCGCAAAATGGCTTTCGCTGGCCGACCGGCACGGCCTGCCGCGCATGGCCACGGTTCAGAATGAATATTCCCTGCTGTGCCGCCAGTTCGACAGCGACTGGGCCGAGCTTTCGGTGCTGGAGGACCTGCCGCTTCTGGCCTTCTCACCGCTCGCCACCGGGCTTTTGTCGGGCAAATATGCCGGAGATGTCATTCCCGAAGGGTCGCGCCGCGCGCTGAACCCCACGCTTTCCGGGCGCATCGCCCCGCGGGTCTTTCCGGCCACGGCGGCCTATCTGGGCATCGCCGCCCGTCACGGGCTGGACCCGTGCCAGATGGCGATTGCCTTCTGCCTGACCCGGCCCTTCCCTTGTTTTCCGATCATCGGGGCCACCAGCCCTGCGCAGTTGACGGTCAATCTGGGGGCCGCCGACCTGCACCTGTCCGATCAGGTTCTGGCCGAAATCGACGCCGCGCATCGCGCCCATCCGATGCCCTACTGATACCGGGCCCTGCCGGTCCGGCAGGCTCTGGCCTTGCCAGCGGCTCGCAGATGGGGTTTGTGTCGCTTTGGAATTGAGAGGTCGCCATGAAAGGCCCGCTTCTGGCCCTTGGTCTTGCGTTGTTCACCCTGGCTTGCGTGCCGGGGCTGAAACCTGCGCCCGTCGGGGAACAGGATGCAACCCCAGCCCTGTCCGCCGGGGCCCTGGCGACCGAGGAGATCACGGCGGAACCGCTGACCGCCCCTGCGCCCTTGACCCCGGCCGCCGATGCAGCGGCAGACCCCGCCGCCAACCCGTCGGTGGTCCCCAAGGGCGGTCTGGCGAGTTTGCCCCCCAAAGCCCGCCCCGAGGGCCTGATTGACCCCGCTGCCGCCGAAGCGAGCGCGCAGCCAGAACTTTCCCCCGCCCCCAAGCCGCCCGCCAGCCCCGAAGAGGTGGCCTGCCTGCGCAAGGGTGGCCTGTGGATGCGTGCCGGAAAGTCTATCGCGATGACCTGTGTCAAGATGACACGCGATGCGGGCAAGCAATGCCACCGCGAGCAGGACTGTCAGGGGCAATGTCTGGCGCGCTCGATGACCTGCGCGCCCTATGACCCCTTGTTCGGCTGCAACGAGGTCTTGCAGAACGATGGCGCGCGCGTGACCCTGTGCATCGACTGACCCTTGCGGCCGCGCTGGCCACGCTGATCGCCTGCACGCCAAGGACGCCCGATATTACGGGCACTTACCGTGAGCCAACGGCACCGATCTATTCCTCGGCAACCCTGGACGAAAACCGCCTGATCGGGCAATGGGCCCAGGTCGGCGCCTTTGGCGGGGCCGGGTGCCAGCCCGGTTCCATGCAGGTGGCCGGTGCGCCGGGCGCTTTGACCGTGACCTATGATCTGTGCCTTTCGGGCGCCGAGGTCCGCGCCAGCGGCCCGATGGCGCGCAGCGGGCCGGGACGCTACCGCGTGCCGGGACTGGCCGATGAGATGTGGCTTTTGTGGATGGACACCGATGCGCGCACCTTGGTTTTCGGCACGCCGCCCGGGTCCTTCGGCTTTGTGCTGAACCGGGGGGGGGCGCTGCCTGCAGACCGCGCCCGCGCCCTGCGCGAGATCCTGGACTGGAACGGCTATGACCTTTCGGCCCTGACACTTTGGTGATCGACAGCGGGGGTCAGCCGTCGATTCCCGCCCGCAACATCCGCAGATGGCCCAGGGTTTCGCGGGCACCAAAGGGGGCCTCGCGCAAGAGCCAGTCGAAATGCTGCGCGATGGACTGCACGCGCGCGGGGTCCTGAAAGACGATGTAGTTGCGCCCCAGATAGATCACCGCGCGCTGCGGGCCAAAGATGGTGACCGGGGCCGAATAGACCCGGCGCGCATCGAACAGATACAGCCGCAGGCCCGGATAATGCCGCTCGCACAGGGTGATCAACTGATCGAGTTGCCCCTGTCGGTCGATCAGGGGCAGTCCTGCCCAATAGCCGACCCCGGCGGCAAAGCTTTCCAACTCGTGCAGCGGCAGGGCAATCTCATGGTCCGAGCGGGCCGCTGCCAGCAGGGAGCGCTGATCCTGAAAGGCCGCGATGGCCTGATCGACGCGGCGACCGAGGGCAAAGTGATACTCCCACCGCACCACGGCGTCGGTCTTCAACAGGTCGGGAAGCGAGGCGGGCACATGGCGGATCTTGAAACCGGCGGCCTCTTGATGCCAGCGGAAGATCTCGTCATCGAACAGGGCGCGCGGGGCCTCGGTCATCGCGACCGCCTGCGCCAGCAGGTCGTCCACGGGTTCAGGACGCCCGGCCAGCCCCAAAAGCCAGTCGCACGATACCCCCAGGGCGGCGGCGCAATCGGCGGCCAGTTGCGCGTTGGGCAGGCGGGTTCCGGGCTGCAACAGCGCGGAAATGGTTGACCGGTCGGCCCCGGTCTGACGGGCCAGCGCCGACTGGCTTGTGCCCCTGTCGCGCATCGCCCGGGCCAGGTTCGTCCGAAACAGGT